>NZ_JADKSB010000020.1:0-57670 GCF_015350935.1 Curtobacterium sp. VKM Ac-2887
AGCTAAGCCTCTCAGCGCCGATGGTACTGCAAGGGGGACCTTGTGGGAGAGTAGGACGCCGCCGGACTTAACGTAGGTAAGACCAGGGAACCCCTGACCAGCACTGGTCAGGGGTTTTCTGCGTTCACGGGTCGCTCGAGCAGGGCGTGACGGTAGCATTGGCGGGTCATGACTGCGCCATTCACCACTGCTTCCGGGTCCGAGATCCGCGTCCGTTTCTGCCCGAGCCCGACGGGGACCCCGCACGTGGGGCTCATCCGCACGGCGCTCTTCAACTGGGCGTACGCACGCCACACCGGCGGCAAGCTCGTGTTCCGCATCGAGGACACCGACGCCGCGCGGGACAGCGAAGAGTCCTACGCGCAGATCCTCGACGGCCTGCGCTGGCTCCGGCTGGACTGGGACGAGGGCGTCGACGCCGGCGGTGAGCACGGACCGTACCGGCAGTCGGAGCGGACCGCGATCTACGACGACGTCATCGCGAAGCTCAAGGCGTCCGGGCACATCTACGAGTCCTTCGTCACGCCCGAGGAGATGGAGGCCCGCAACAAGGCTGCCGGGCGCGATCCGAAGCAGGGCTACGACAACCACGAGCGGGACCTGTCCGACGACGAGCGTCAGGCGTTCCGCGACCAGGGCCGCGAGCCGGCGCTGCGACTCCGGGTCCCGGACCGTGACCTGAGCTTCGACGACCTCGTCCGTGGCGAGATCACCTTCAAGCAGGGGACGTTCCCGGACTTCGTGGTCGTCCGGCCGAACGGCAAGCCGCTGTACACGTTCACGAACCCGGTGGACGACGCCCTGATGGGCATCACGCACGTCCTGCGCGGCGAGGACCTGCTGTCGTCGACCCCGCGGCAGATCGCCCTGTTCGAGGCGCTGTACGAGATCGGGCTCGCACCGGCGATCCCGGTGTTCGGTCACCTGCCGTACGTCATGGGCGAGGGCAACAAGAAGCTCTCGAAGCGCGACCCCGAGGCGAACCTGTTCCACCACCGCGACGCCGGCATGATCCCCGAGGGGCTCGTCAACTACCTGGCCCTGCTGGGGTGGTCGATCGGCGCCGACCGCGACGTCTTCTCGATCGACGAGATGGTGGCGAGGTTCGACGTCACCGACGTCAACCCGAACCCGGCGCGCTTCGACCACAAGAAGGCCGAGGCGATCAACGGCGACCACATCCGGTTGCTCGAGCCGTCGGACTTCCGCTCCCGGCTCCTGCCGTACCTGACCGACCTCGTGGCCGACCCGCCGACCGCGGAGCAGACCGAGGTCCTGACGAAGGCGGCGCCGCTCGTCCAGGAGCGCATGCAGCTGCTCGGTGAGGCCCCGGCGATGCTCGGGTTCCTGTTCACCGCCGACGCCGACTTGGTGGTCGAGGACGACGCACTGGCATCGCTCAAGGGCGACACCGGCGCCGTGCTCACGGCCGGCATCGCGGCGCTCGAGCAGCTCGACGACTGGCGCACCGAGGCGATCGAGGGTGCCCTCCGCACGGCGCTCATCGACGACCTCGGGCTGAAGCCCCGGGTCGCCTTCGGTCCGCTGCGCGTGGGGGTGTCCGGACGCCGGATCAGCCCGCCGCTCTTCGAGTCGATGGAGATCCTCGGCAAGGAGTCCACCCTGACGCGGCTCCGCACCCTCGCGGCCCGCTGAACGGCGAACGATGAGCACCGCGGGAAGCGCTGCAGGACCCACCGACGCGCCGAGTACCCCGGTCGTCCACGACGTCGCGGTCATCGGCGCCGGGCCGGCCGGCTTGAGCGCTGCGCTCAACCTGGTGCGGGCGAAGCGCACGGTGCTCCTCGTCGACGCGAACCGGCCACGCAACGCCGCGACCCTGCGCTCGCACGGCTTCCTGACGCGTGACGGGATCTCCCCGCTCGAGCTCCGGAAGCTCGGTCGCGCCGAGGTCGAGGAGTACCCCGAGGCGACGATCGTGCAGGCCGTGGTCGACCTGGTGACCCCCGACGCCGACGGCTGGCGGCTGCACGGGACGTGGCGTGGTGCCGAGGTGGACGCGCGGGCGCGGTCCGTCGTCGTCGCCACGGGGCTGCGCGAGGAGTTCCCGGCACTGCCGATGCTCCGTGCGTTCTACGGCACCGCGGTGCACAGCTGCGTCGAGTGCGATGCGTACGAGAAGGCGGGGGAGCCCCTCGCCTTCATCTGCGAGACCGACGACGTCGTGGACCGGGCACTGCTCATCGCGGCGTGGGCCGACGACCTCATCGTGTACACGAACGGTGTCGCCCCGCTCGACGACGCGGGGCGAGCCCGACTGGCACGTGCCGGTGTCGTGGTCGACGAACGAGTGATCGAGGACCTCGAGGGCGACCGGACCGGCATGACCGGGGTCCGGTTGGTCGACGGCCACGTGGAACCGCGGACCGGCGGGTTCGTCCGGCCGACGTGGCACGCCGACCTCGACTGGCTGCGCGCCGACACGCCCGGTGCGCCGACGGCCCCGGAGCGCGATGCCCACGGACTCCTCGTCGTCGACCGGGTCGGTCGGACCACCGTTCCCGGGCTGTACGCCGTGGGGGACGTGACCCCTCCCGGGCCGGAGCAGCTCATCGTCGCCGCCGGGCACGGTGCCACGACGGCCGCGGCAGTGCACCGAGACCTCGTGGGTGGTCTCGTGGACCTCCGGGATGCTGTACAGTAGTTGATCGTGCCCCGGACAACGGGGACAGAAGGCCAGCAGGCCTTTTGGGGTATGGTGTAATTGGCAACACAGCGGTTTCTGGTACCGTCGTTCTTGGTTCGAGTCCAGGTACCCCAGCACTCGAAGAACAGCCCCCGGGATCCCCGGGGGCTGTTCTCGTCTCCGGACTCGTGCGCCGCCATCGCCTCCATCGGCGATCCACAGGCTCCGGACTGCGCATTCCGAGGTTGCGCGGAACCGCACGATGCTCCGCGCCCACCCGGGCCGCCCCCGGCTCTGGACCGTCCCCGTACGGGGGCCGAGCACGCTGGCGGAGGTGCACCGGGCCTCCCGGTCGGGTTGCGTGACCCCGCACCCCGCGCGACACGGCTCGTGGGCCGTACCGCGTCGGACGTACCGTCGCAGGACCGGCGCGGGACCCGCGGCGGCCCGCCGACGAGCATCCGAGGTGTCATCGTGACCTCCGCCGACCCGCTGACGACGACCGAGCACTGGACCCACCGCGCCGCGATCCCGCTGGCCGACGACCACTCCGTGCTGGACCGCTGGGACCGTGTGGTCGCGCTCCACGGCGACGCCGCTGCTCTTGCCGGGGACGGCCGTCCCTACACGTTCAGTGAGGCGGACCGGGCGGCGCGCGACCTCGCGTCGGTGCTCGGGGCCGAGCTCCGACCCGACGACCACAGTGGTGCCGGCGTCGGCGCCGTGGCCGGTGGGGCATCGAAGCCGGTCGGCGTCATGGCCGGCCAGACCACCGAGGCCGTCGTCGCGATCCTGGCGCTCGTCCGCGCGGGGCGCACCGTGGTGGTGCTCGACGAGCACCTGCCAGCCGTGCGACTCGGGCACGTCGCGCAGCTCGCGGGGGTCGACGAGATCGTGGCGGACGCCGCGCGCGCCGACCTGGCGGCGACCGTCGTCGCCGACCGGGACGGCCGGGTGCACGCACTCGACGAGCTGATCGAACGACGCGGCGAGACCGCGGGCAACGAGACCGCGGGCAGCGAGACAGCCGGCGGCGAGACCGAGCGCAGCGAAACGCAGACGGACACAGCGGCCGACGCGCCCGGCACCCGCCCGGGCGGCCACGACGCGTTCGCGATCGTGTTCACCTCCGGCTCGACGGGCATGCCGAAGGGTGTCGTCCTGACGCACCGGCAGCAGCTCGCGAACGCCGAGCAGGACGCCGTCGCCCTCGGCACCGGACCCGGTGACCGCCTCGGCGTGGTCCTGCCGCTGTCGTTCGCCGCCGGTCTGCTGTTCTCGTTCGACACCCTGCTGAACGGCGGCAGCGTCGTGCTCCTCGAACCCCGCGAGCTCGGGGTCGAACGCCTGCTCGCACGGTTCGCCGACGGGGGCGTGAACGTCCTCGTCTGCACCCCGCACCTGCTGCGCTCGATCGTCGGCTCGCAGACGGCACCCGGGGCGCAGGCGTCCGGGGCGGGCCCCGCGCTCGGCGGCCTCCGCTTCCTGATGACCACCGGCGAGGCGGTGACCGGTGCCGACATCGCCGCCGCCCGACCGCACCTCGACCCGACGACCCTGCTGCTGAACGCCTTCGGGTCGAGCGAGACCGGCTGCGTGGCCTACTGCCCCGTGGAGCCCGGTGCCCCGGTGCCCGAGGGCGTCGTGCCCGCTGGGTGGCCGCTGCCCGGCAAGCAGGTGCTCGTGCTGCGCGAGGACGGCAGCCCCGCCGACCCGGGGGAGACCGGCGAACTCGTCATCGTCTCCCAGGGCCTGACCGCCGGGTACTGGGGTGCCCCGGAGAAGACCGCCGAGCGCGCCGGACGCACCGACGACGGCACGCCGACGTGGCGGCAGGGCGACCTGGCCCGGATCGAGCCGGACGGCCGGCTCGTGCTGCTCGGACGCTCCGACGACGCCGTCAAGGTCCGCGGGTACCTCGTGGAACCGAGCGAGGTCGAGGCGGCGCTCCGCGCGATCCCCGAGGTGCACGACGCCGTCGTCACCGCGCAGGTCGACCCGCCCGCCGTCACCCGCCTCGTCGCGTACGTCGTCGGCCGTCCGGGCCAGCGCACACCGGCGCCCGCGGCCCTGCGCCTGGCCCTGCGGGACCGCCTGCCGGAGTACATGGTGCCGGCGTCGATCGTGCCGATGACCGAGCTGCCGCGGAACGAGCGCGGCAAGGTCGACCGGGCCGAGCTGCCGGGTGCGCCGAGCATCGAGACCGAGATGGTCGAGGGCGAGTACGACCAGTGGGAGCTCGTGGTCGGGCAGATCTGGGCCGAGGCGCTGGGCCTGCGCGGCGTCCACCTCGACGAGGACTTCTCGGCCCTCGGCGGGGACTCGTTGTCGGCGGAGGAGATGCTCGCGCTCGTGCAGAGCCGTCTCGGCATCGACCTGCGATCGTCGGACGTCCTGCAGCACCCCACGCTCCGGGCGTTCGCCCGACGGGTGCGGAGCGGCACGACGGCGCTGCCGGGCCACCCCGACGTCGTCAAGGTGTCCGGCGCGCGCGAGTCCGGCCGCCCGCCGGTGTTCTGCTTCGCCGGCGGTGGAGCGCTCGCCCTGACGTTCCTGCCGTTGTCCCGCTACCTGCCCGAGCACGACGTGTACGCGTTCCAGCAGCACGGCCTCGAGCGTCGGGGCATGCCGGACTGGAGCGTCCAGGCCAGCGCCCGCCGGTACGTCGCCCTGATGCGCACCGTGCAGCCGCGCGGACCGTACCTGCTGGTCGGCCACTCGCTCGGCGGGCTGATCGCGCTCGAGATCGCCCGGCTGCTCACCGAGAGCGGCGAGCAGGTCGAGCACGTCGCGCTGCTGGACACCTACCTGCCGCGGACCGGGGCCGAGGGGGTCCGGAAGCACTTCGGACGGCTCGAGCCCCGCGAACACCGCAACCCCGCCGTCCGTGTCGTCGGCCAGCGCCTCGCCGGGGCCGTCCGGCGGGTCATGCCGTCCGGCATGTCGTGGGCCGAGCACGTCGCGAAGCGCGCGCGGGCCTACAGCGCTGGTGTGCTGCGGCACGGCGGGCAGAAGGACTTCGACGCCTTCTTCGACCAGGCCGAGCTCGTCACCCGGCGGCACCATCCGACGCCGTTCCACGGACGGGCGACGTACGTGCTCGCCGATGCGAACCCGGACGCGACCGGCTGGTCCGCGCTGCTGCGCGGGCGGACCGAGACCGTGCGGATCGCGGCCGAGCACAGCTCGCTGCTGCGGGAACCGCACGTGGCCGACCTCGCGACGGCGCTGCGTGCGGCGTTCGCGACGGAGGGCGCGGCCCGGAACTGAGCCGGGTGACGGACGGGAGGCGCGGGGCCAGCTGGCACCGCGCCTCCCGTCCGCCTGTCGGTGCGTCCACGGCACGTGGCCGGCACGCGGTGTTGCGGGTTTCCGTATCCGCGGCCGAGTGTCCGCAATGGACCGCACCGCGCATTGACCGCCTGCCAGCCCGCGACGATGGTTGGACACGCGGGGGAGAGTACCCACTCACCTGCGAAGCCGGCGGCGTCGTACCCGCGTCCCGCTGCTCGACCGACGACGGTCACCGTCGTCGATGCGTCATCCGAGGACGCGCCGCTCGTCACACGAGCCACAACCCGACAGCAACCCTGACCCGACAGGACCGCGCCCATGCCCGCACGTACCGTTCGCCCTGCAGACCCGAGGGTCTCCGTCGTCATCCCGGCGCGGAACGAGGCCCGAAACCTCGAGATCATCCTGCCGAAGCTCCCGCCGGTGTACGAGGTGATCCTGGTCGACGGCAACTCCGTCGACGACACCATCGCCACCGCGCAGCGCGTGATGCCCGACATCCGCGTCGTGCACCAGACCCGCAAGGGCAAGGGCAACGCCCTCGCCTGCGGGTTCGAGGCCGTCACCGGCGACGTCGTCGTCATGTTCGACGCCGACTGCTCCGCCGACCCGGACGAGATCCCGCGCTTCGTGCAGGCGCTCGTCGAGGGCGCCGACGTCGCGAAGGGCACCCGCTACTCGCTCGGCGGCGGCAGTGACGACATCACGATCGTCCGCAACCTGGGCAACCGTGGCCTGAACATGCTCTGCAACATCATCCTCGGCACCCGCTACAGCGACCTCTGCTACGGCTACAACGCCTTCTGGGCCGACGTCCTGCCGGAGATCGGCCTGCTGTCCTCCGAGCTGCCGAAGCCGTCCGACGGCTCGATGCTCTGGGGCGACGGGTTCGAGATCGAGACCGTGCTCACCTGCCGCTGGTCGGCCGCCGAGCTCGCGATCACCGAGGTCCCCAGCCACGAGAAGCTCCGCGTGCACGGCTCGAGCAACCTGAACGCCGTGACCGACGGCATCCGGGTGCTGAAGTCGATCATGCACGAGCGTCGTCGCGCAGCGATCGGCCGCTCCGAGGTCCGTCGTGCCGCGATGAGCGTCGTGCCGCCGGCCGAGCAGCTGGCCGCCGTACCGCACGCCGCCGCACCGCACGCTTCCGCTCCGCACGCTCCGGTCCACGCGGCCGGGCACGCCCCGCTCGGCGCGCACGCCCCGCACGGCGCCCCCGTCGCGGCCGTCGCCAGCCTCGAGGAGGAAGTCGCGTGACGACCGTCGCGGTCGTCATCTGCGCCTACACCCAGCAGCGCTGGGGCGACCTGCAGGACAGCGTCGAGTCCGCCAAGCGCCAGCCCGAGGCCCCCGAGGTCGTCGTCGTGATCGACCACGAACCCGAGCTCCTCGCCCGCGCCGCGGCGCGCTGGCCCGAGCTCCGCGTCGTCCCGAACACCGAGGACCGCGGCCTGTCCGGTGCCCGCAACACGGGCGTCGCCCTCACCGACGCCGACGTCGTCGCGTTCCTGGACGACGACGCGACGGCCGACCCGGACTGGCTCGGCCACATGCTCACCGCCCTCGAGGACCCGGACGTCGTCGGCGTCGGCGGCCGGGCCACACCGTCCTGGCCCACCGCCACCGGTGCCGGCCCGTACGCCGACGAACTCCTCTGGATCGTCGGCTGCTCCTACCGTGGCCTGCCCGAGACCCCCGGCGACGTGCGCAACGTCATCGGCTCGAGCATGGCGTTCCGCCGTGACGCGATCATGCTCGCCGGCGGGTTCCGCTCCGGCATCGGCCGCGTCGGCAACCAGCCGCTCGGCTGCGAGGAGACCGAACTCTGCATCCGCATCGCCCAGGCCCGTCCGGGTGCGCGCATCCGCCACGAACCGCGCTCGAACGTCTCGCACCGGGTCTCCCCGGACCGCGTGACGATGCGCTACCTGCGCCGTCGCAGCTACTACGAGGGCATCTCGAAGGCCGTCCTGAGCCGTCGCGTCGGCACGGGTGACTCGCTCGCCAGCGAGTCGACGTACCTGACGAAGGTCATCCCCGGAGCGGTGTTGCGCGAACTGCGCCACATCGGTCGTGGCGGTGCCCTGCGTGCCTTCGCGATCGTGCTCTCCGTCGCGTCGACCGTCACGGGCTACGCCGTCGGTCGTGTCCTCGGCGGCGTCGTCGTCCGCACCCCGGCGGCCGCCCCCGTCCCCCAGCCGGTGGGGACGCGGTGACCCGCGCGACCCTGGCGATGGTCATCTCGCCGATCGTGACCGGGCCGCTGTCCCCGACGTGGGACGGCGCCCTGTGGGTCGGCGAGGTCGACCGCGCCGACGTGCACGCGTCCAGCCACCGTGACGTGGTCGCACTCGAGGGTGCCGCGGGCTACCGGCGCGCTCGACTGCTCGTCCGCGACCACGGCGAGCCGCTCGGCTTCGTCGAGGCGGACATCACCGAGCGTCGCCGCATCGGCGGGACCATCGACGTCCGCACCCTCCAGCGCGCGATCCGGCCGATGCCGGTGCCCGAGCGTCGGCCGGCAGCAGGTCTGGTGCTGCCGTCCGTCACCGTGGTGCTCTGCACGGACGGGGCCGCTGGCACCACCATGCGGTCGGTGCTCGCCAACGAGTACCCCGACTTCGACGTCGTCGTCGTCTCGCACGGCGCCGACGACAGCGGCACCGCGACGGTCGAGATCGGCGGGCGAAGCGTCACCACGATCGCCGCGCCGACCGGTGGCCTCGCCGCCGCCCGCAACGCCGGACTCCTCGCCGCGAGGGGCGAGGTCGTCGCGTTCGTTGCCGAAGGCGCCGTCGTGGACGGTGACTGGGTCGCCGCGTTGGCCACCGCCTTCGCCGCGGACCCCGACGTCGCCTGCGTCACCGGGCTCGTCCCCAGCGCCGAACTGCGCACCCCCGCGCAGCGCTGGCACGACGACCGCACCGCAGCTGGCCGCACCGTCCGCCGTCGGGTGTTCCGCCTCGACGACACCGACGACGCGCCCCCGCACCACCCCTTCGCCGCCGCTGCCTACGGCACCGGTGACAACCTCGCCGTGCACCGCGCGACCGCGCTCCGGATCGGCGGCTTCGACACCGCCTTCGGACCGGGCACCCGCGTCGGTGCCGGCGACGACCTCGACCTCTTCACACGACTGCTGTTCGCCGGATCCGCGATCGCCGTCGAACCGGCCGCCATCGCGTGGCAGCGATCGGCGGACGACGTCGCGTCGCTCCGCGCCGCTGCAGCCGCGCACGGCCACGGACTCGGAGCCTGGATGACCAAGAACGCCATCGACCGCGAGTCGCTCACCGCATCGGTGGACGCAGCGCCCGAGGCGCTCAGCGCCTTCGCACGACTCGGCCTCGAGCAGGGCGACCGTGCGACGGACATCGCCGGCGACCAGCCCGGTGACGCGGACCGCGTGCCCGACGCGGTCGACGCCGAGTTCGCCGCCACCCAGCGGCGGCTGCGCGGGGTCGAGCAGCGCTCGGTCCTGACGGCGCCGTTCCTGGCGCTCGTCGAACGACTGCGTGGTGGTGGCACGATCGACCGGAACGCCCGCGGTCGCCACGAGCTCCGGCACGGTCTGGCCTCGGCCGGTCCCGCCCGCCCGCTCGCGGTGGACGCGATGAGCCCGATCGCACGACTCACCGCAGCGGCGATCGTCGTCCTGACGCTCCTCGTCGCCGGGGTCGCCGCGATCGCCGGACTCCCGGTACTGCGGGGGAGTGCGATCGGCGTGTACCTGTTCGCGCTGCTCGGCGTCGCACCCCTGCTGCTCGTCCGCCCGATGCCGCTGGCACGCTTCAGCGTCTTCGCGGTCACGGCGTCGCTCGTCGGCACGATCGGCATCGGCTACACGATGGCGACGTTCCAGCTCTGGAACCCCACGGCGCCGTTCGTCGGGGTCGTCGTGCTCACCGCCGTCGCCCTCGCGATCGCCGTGCCACGTGACGTCGCCGAACTGCAGCGCGCCCGCCTCGAGCCGGCCGCCGAGGGCGCCACGGCCCGTCGCTGGACCACCACCCACACCGTCACCGCCGGCTCGGTCGTCGGCCTGCTCGTCATCGTCGTCGCCGCGCTCACGCACATCGGCGACCCGGTGCCGGACGGGCTGTTCGGGTCGCTCGGCCCGGCCCTGGTCATCGGACTGGCGCTCGTCGTCGCCGCTGCCGTCGTCGCCCTGGTGCGCGGTCGCGGACTCGCGATCCCGGTCGTCGTGCTCGGCGGGTCGATCCAGCTCGCACAGGCCATCACCTACGGCATGCCCACCGTGATGGCGGCCGCTCGCCACATCGGCGTGCTCGAGTACATCCGCCGCTGGGGTTCGACGAACCCGGCCGCCGACATCTTCCAGACGTGGTCCGGCCTGTTCGCCGGCGGCGCCTGGGTCGCGGACGTCGGCGGGATCGACAACGCGATGACCATCGCCGCGTGGGTCCCCGTCCTGCTGGCCTTCAGCACGACGATCGCCGTCGGGGTCCTGGCCGCCAACTGGCTGCCGGGCAACCGTCGCCCCTGGATCGCCGCGTTCCTGACCGCGATGACCGGCTCGCTCAACACGACGTACTTCTCGCCGCAGTCGGTGGGCATCCTGATGTCCCTGGTGATCCTCGTGCTGGCCGTCGGCCCGCTGCGACGCACCGCGGTGACCGCCGCCGACGGCGTCCGCTCGACGATCCTGCGGGCCCGCCGCGTCGGCCTGTCCCGGATCATCGCCATCACGCTGATCGGCATCGTGCTGGTCGTCACCCACCAGATCTCGCCGTACCTGACGGTCGCCGCACTCGTGACGCTCATCGTGTTCCGACTGCTCCGCCCCTGGTGGCTGCCCGTCGTGGTGCTCGTCCCCGCCGTCGGCTTCGCCCTGCTGAACGACGACATCCTCGGCAAGTTCCTGTCCCTGGGAGCCGTCGGCAAGGTGCTCGACAACGTGCAGCCGCCGTCGCACGACATGACGGTCCTGCCGAAGCCGCTCGTCACACGGCTCGCGTTCGACATCCCCGCGGCGGCCCTCGTGGTCCTCGGCCTCGTCGCCGTGATCACCGTGCTGATGCGCCGCGACCGCGTGCACTGGGGACTGCTGGCCACGGCAGCGAGCCCGATCTCGCTGCTCGTCGCGACGAACTACGGCCAGGAGGGCATCTTCCGCGTCGTGCTGTTCGCGACACCGTGGATCGCGATCCTGGCGGCGGGGCTCCCGATGCCCAGCGGCCGGCTGGCTCCCGTCGGTCGACTCGTCACCCGTGCGGTGCAGCCCACGGCGGTCAAGGTCGTCGTCGCTGCGGCCGCGGTCGCCGCGATGGTCGGCATCGGCGCGTTCGGTCAGACCGCCCTCGACTGGAACCGCGTCCCGACGCGCAGCCAGTCGGCGGCGACGCAGTTCTACGACGCGACCGCGCCGATGGGCTCCATGATGCTGCTGACCGGTTCGGCGAACGCCGTCCCGAGCAACACCGGCGCACGCTACTTCGACGTCGGGGCGTTGTCCCGCGAGGTCCTCGGGGCGTACCCGGAGCCGGAGGGCTACGACGCCGAGGCCGACGTGTCCACGATGACCCGCCAGCTCGTCCTGGACTGGCCGGCGACGAAGTACTACGCACTGGTCGCCGAGCCCTTCGGCGCCTACGACGAGCGGTACGGGTACCAGACCGACGCCGACTACCAGGAGCTCGCGGCCGCGATGGCCGACTCGCCCTACTGGAAGCGCGTCTTCGGCTCCGGCACCACCGCCGTCTACGAACTGACCCCGGCTGGGCTGGCGCATGCGACGAACTGAGGAACGCACGGCCCGGGCCTCCCGGCGGACGTGGCGCACGCGCGCCGCGTCCGCCGCGGCGGTCCTGGGGGTCCTGGCGGTCGTCGTCGCCGTCATCGCCGGACCCGGCGGTGCGATGTCCGCCGACGCACGAGGTCGGAAGACACCGCCGCCGAGCACGCCGACCAGTACGCCGACGCCCACACCGACGCCGACGCCCAGCAGCACACCGACGGGTGGCACGGCCGCCGCGAACGCCGACTGCAGCGCCGGCCGGGTCCTCACGATGGTGGCGCACGCCGACGACGACCTGCTGTTCTCCGGAACCGAGCTCCGCGCCGACATCGACGCCGGCAAGTGCGTCCGCTCGGTCATCGTCACCGCCGGTGACGCCGGCAAGCCCGCCTGGTACTGGCAGTCCCGCGAGAACGGGTTGATGGCGTCGTACGCGTCGATCGCCGGCGTCTCGTCGAACTGGACCGCCGGGCAGCTCTCGGTCGCCGGCCACACGCTGCGCACGGCGACCCTGGCGACGGCCCCGCGGCTCAGCCTGGTGTTCCTCGAGCTGCCGGACGGCAACATCGACGGCTCCGGCTTCGCGGCCACGGGCGGCGAGAGCCTGGAGAAGCTCTACGAGGGTCAGATCTCCACGATCCACACCGTCGCCGGGGCAGCCCAACCGACCTCCTTCTCGCTGACCGACCTGCGCGCGACGTTCTCCGGGCTCGTCACCGGGTACGCGCCGACCGAGATCCACACGCTCGACCACGGCGGCACGTACGGCGACGGCGACCACAGCGACCACCACACCGTCGCGTACCTCGCCGACCAGGCGCAGTCCGCCTACACGGCGACGCACACGTTCACGGGCTACCTCGGGTACCCGATCGCGGACCGCCCGTCGAACCTGAGCTCCGCGCAGACGGCCGCGAAGGCCGCCGCCTTCTTCGCCTACGCCGCGTACGACGGTGAGACCTGTGGTTCCACCTCCGCCTGCGCGTCGCGCCCGGAGGGCTCCTGGCTGAGCCGGCAGTACGCCGTCGGCTCGTCGGCCCAGCCCCCGACGGACCCGCCGACCTCGCAGGGCACCGACGTCACCGCCGGCGCGACCGTCACCGCGAGCGCCGAGAACCCGGCCGACGGTCAGACCGCCGTGAAGGCCGTCGACGGCGTCGTGAGCGGCTACCCGGACGCCCCGACGGCCGAGTGGGCGGCGCCCGGTGGCCGAGCGGGCACGTGGATCCAGCTGAACTGGTCCGCGGGAACCACCCTGCAGGAGATCGACCTGGCCGACCGGCCGAACAGCGACGACCAGGTGACCGGCGGCACGCTGACGTTCTCCGACGGCACCAGCGTCGCCGTCCCGTCGCTCGACAACGGGGGAGCCGTGCAGCGTGTCGCGTTCAGCGCCCGCCAGGTCACCTGGGTGCGGTTCACGGTCGGTTCCGTGAGCAGCACGACCCGGAACGTCGGCCTCGCCGAGATCCGGGCGTTCCGGCCGGCGGACACCACGCCGACGCCCACCCCGACGCCGACGCCGACGCCGACCCCGACGCCGACGCCGACGCCGACGCTGTCGGACGTCACCGGGTCGGCCACCCCGACCGCCGCGTGGGACGACCAGTCCACCGGGCAGACCGTCGCGAAGGCCGTCGACGGCCTCGTGTCGGGCTACCCCGACAACCCGACGGCCGAGTGGGTCGCCCCGTGGGGCCGGACCGGGGTGTGGATCCAGCTGGACTGGGCCGCCTCGCAGCACCTCGGTCGGATCGTCCTGAACGACCGCCCGAACAGCTCGGACCAGGTCACCAGCGGCACCCTGACGTTCTCGGACGGCAGCCAGGTCGCGGTGGGCACCCTGCCGAACGGCGGCGACGCCCTGACGGTCGACTTCACCCCGCGTGACGTCACCTGGGTGCGGTTCACGGTGACGGGCGTCTCGAACAGCACGGGCAACGTGGGACTCTCCGAGATCCGCGCGTGGACGACCGGGTGACCGACGAGCAGGGTGACGGCCAGGAGGCCCGCCCCACCTGGTCGGAACACGTCGCCGACGACGCGGCATCCGCCCACGGCGCCCCACCGGCACACGGTCGCGGCCTGTCCCGGCACCGACCGCCGCGGCGCCCCGGCACCCGCCGGACCGCGCTCGCGGCCGGCGCCCTGCTCGTGGCTGCCGGCATCGTCGCCGGCACCACGACCGCGACCACGACGGCGAACGGTGACGACGTGACCCTCGACGACCCGAGCGGCGTCTCGATGCCGAGCTCCGAGCGCGAGGGGTGGACCCGGGTGTTCGGCGAGGACTTCGCCGACGCCGCCACGAACCGGACCTTCGAGTCCCGGTACTCGGACCGGTTCGTCGCGTACCACGGGTTCGCCGACACCGCGGGGACGGGGCGCTACCAGGCGTCCACCCTGTCGACGCACGACGGCGTGCTCGACGTGCGCCTGCGGACCACGCGCGCCGGGGTGCCGCTGGCGGGCGGTGTCGTGCCGCTCGTCGACGGCGAGTGGGGCGGGCAGACCGCCGGCCGGTACAGCATCCGGATGCGCAGCGACGAGGTCGACGGCTACGGCGTCGCCGTGCTGCTGTGGAGCGACGAGAACCTGTGGTCGGACGGTGAGATCGACTTCCCCGAGGGAGCGCTCGGTGCGCCCGCCTGGCTGAACGTGCACTGCCTGGCCGACCCCGCCGAGAAGTGCATCCACCAGCAGACCGAGGCGTCGCTGAAGGACTGGCACACCTACACGATCGAGTGGACCGCCGACCGGATGTCGTTCTTGGTCGACGACGAGGTCGTCGGCACGACCACGGAGAACATCCCGACCGCTCGGATGCACCTCGTGGTGCAGGCCGGGTCGAACGACGGGAACCCACCGGCGGACGCCGTCGGGTCGCTCCTCATCGACTGGATGACGATCGACGTGCCGGCGGACGGTGCCGCGCCGAGCGCGTCGCTGCCGGACGACACCGCGACGACGGACCCGAACGACTGAGCGGTGCCGACGTCGTCGTCGGCACCGCTCGGTCGTCGTCGTCCGTCAGTGCTCGTCGTCAGTGCTTCGCGTGCGCCTCGAGCGCCCGGAGCAGCGCTGCGACGTGTCGCTCCCGGCCGTAGCGGTCCCGCACCCAGGCGCGGCACCGGTCCGCGAGCCCCGGTTCGGTCTCGGCCGCGTGCAGCGCCTCGAGGACCTTGTCGGCCAGCGCGGCGGTCTCGGTGGGGTCGACGGTGAAGCGCGTCCACTCGCCGCTGAGGATCTCGGCGGTGCCGCCCGACGCCGCCGCGACGACGGGGCGTCCGGTGGACATCGCCTCGACGACCACGCGGCCGAACCCCTCGGGCTCGATGGAGGGTGCCACCACGACGTCGGCGGCGTGCAGCAGGGGGACGACATCGTCGCGCTCGGGCACCACGACCACGGACCCCTCGGGCAACGCGGCGATCGCGCGGTGCACGGCGGGGGCGTCCTGTGGGTACAGCGCACCCGCTAGGACGAGCACCGGAGCCGGGGCGGGCGGTGTGCCGGGCCCGACGAGGACGCGGGCCGACGCGTGGACGCGACCCCACGCCTCCAGGAGGGCCAGGACGCCCTTCGACCGCGTGAGCCGTCCGTAGTAGAGCACCACGGGGCGGTCCTGGTCGAGGCCGAGCGCAGCGCGTGCTCGGCGCGTGCTCGCCGGCGTGGCGGCGGGGAACGCCGCGGTGTCGACGCCGTTCGGGACCACGTCGACGCGGTCCGGCGGAGCACCGACGGCGGTCCAGGCACGTGCCATCGCCGCCGAGACCGCGAGGTACCGGGTCCGGCCGCCGGCGAACGGGCCGAGCCGACGGTAGTTCGGGGCGTGGTGCAGGTGCACCGCCAGGGGGACGCCGGACACGAAGGACACGACGCGGCCCCACGGCAGGAACTCCGGACGGTTCAGCCACAGGACGTCCGGGCGCGACCGGCGGAGGCGCAGGCCCTCACGGACGAAGCGGAACACGTCCGTCGGGGCGGTCCGGATGCCGAAGCGGTAGTCGCGGGCGTGCCGCAGTCGGACACCGAGCCGGTCGAACACCGCGCGGCCCTCGTCCGGGTCGCCGTCCGGACCGGCGCGGTGCCACACCTCGACGTCGTGGCCGGCTGCGACGAGCTCGCCGACGTCCTCGACGACGCAGCGTTCGACACCGCCGGTGATGGCGAGCCCGTTGGTGGCGACGACGACACGCAGCGGACGGGGGGTGGGACGGGTCATGCGGATCCTCCGCGAGCGAGTTTCAGACGGCGGAAGAACCAGGGCAGGCACGCGGCGACGCCGACGATGCGCACGATGTTCCACGCCAGGTCCTGCGGCGGGAGGAGCGAGGCCGCAGCGACGACGATCGCGATCGCGATGGCGAGCAGCACCCGGCGTCGAGGGCCGCGCCACTCACGGCGGTCCGGCAGGGAGGCCTGCTGCAGTGCGGCGAGGATGGCGTAGGCGATGACCGTGGCGATGCCCGCGCCGACGATGCCGGTCACGGGCACCAGCACCAGGTTCGCCGCGATGTTCACGACACCGGCGACGGCGCCGATGACGCCGACCGTCACGCCGCGCCGCTCGACCAGCAGGAGCCGGCCGGTCGCACCGCTCGCGACCACCGGGAACGCGGTCAGGGCGACCACGAAGACCACGATGGTGAGGGACTCGACACGATACGACGCCGGGGCCAGGATCGGCAGCGCCACCGGCGACACGAGCGTCACGGCGACGAGCACGGGGGCGAGCAGCATGTAGAGCTCGTCCCGGGCGTGCATGGCGAGCCGGCGGCGGGCCACGGCGTCGCGGAGAGCGGCGAAGTGCGGCGCCCAGGCCTGGTTCGTGAAGGTCAGCAGCAGGATGACCGCGGAGCCGACGACGTAGGCGATCTGGTAGCGGGCGACCTCGTCGGCACCGAGCAGACGCTGCACGACGAGCCGGTCACCGGCGTTCAGGACGAAGTACGACAGGCTGCCGAGCGCGATCGGGACACCGAGCTTGAACGCCCGGACCGTGGTGCGGTGGTCGAAGAGCCCGCGGAACCGCGGCTTCGTGGCGATGATGCCGATGACCATCGCAGCGCCCTGCGCCACGACCCCACCCCACGCGTACGTGGTCGCGTCAGCGTGCACGGCGGCGAGGAGCCCGAGACCGATGATCGACCCGCCGACGGACGACAGCAGGCTCGTCACGGCGAACACGCGGATGCGGTCCTGGGCGACGAGCAGCGCGAGGGACAGCTGCACGATCGCGGCGGGCCCGGTCCAGAGCACGGCGACCAGCAGCAGGGGGTGCTGGTCGACGAAGCCCGCGGCGTCGCCCCAGAGCGGGATCGACACCAGGGCGAACACGGTGACGGTGACCGCGGTGACCATGCCGACGAACATCAGGCCGCGGGCACGCCGGTCGTCGCCGTCCTCGGCGCGCTGCAGCACCGACGCCTGGTCGATGCCGCAGACGGCCACGACCACCAGGGCCTGGTACAGCGCGATCGCCGAGGCCAGCACGCCGAACTCGGCCGGTGGCATCAGGTGCGCGAGCACGGGGGAGATCAGCGAGCTCACGACGAGCTGCATCGACCAGACGACCACGTAGAGCAGGCCCCGGCCGAACAGGACGGACGAGCCGCGTGCGACGGCGATCGAGTCCGTGTCGGTGGACAGCGCGCCGGGGGCCGCGGGCTGCACGGACGCCTCGAGCTCGTCGTCGTCGGGCTGCGCCGCCAGCGCAGCCGCCTCGGCCGCACGCGCCTCGCGTCGGGTCTGGGGGACGGTCACTGTGCCACCACCACCGGCTGGTCGTCGGCTGACGTGCGGAGCCCGAAGGTCGCGTCGACCACGTCGAGCAGGTCGGTGCTCCGGGACGTCGAGAACTTCCGGGCGAACACGTACGGGGTCGACTGGTCAGCCGCGGTACGACGCTCCAGCACCCGGCCGGCGTCCTCGATCCCGAGCCACGGCGGGCTCTTCTGCTTCGTGCCGTCCCACCCGATCCACCAGAGCGGCTGCACCGCGTGGGCGTCCGCGAAGTCCGGGGTGAACGCCGGGGTCAGCAGGACCGACGGCACGAAGGTCTCGTCGCCGATCCACACCCGCTCCCAGAACGCCACCAGGTCGGGGCGCCCGTCGAACACGTCGACGACCCCCTGCGCGTGGTGCCGGGCCAGGACCTTGAGCTGCGAGCCGCCGCCGAACACGACGTCACGCGGGACCCGACGGGGGACCGGCAGACGCAGCATGTGCTTCCGCCACGCCCAGTGCCGGAACCGCACGCGCGACCGACCGCCGTCGCGACCCCACGCGGGGTGCGGGAGCGGCTTCGCCTCGACGAACGACCGCCCGGGGTTCGCCGTCAGGAGCGCCGAGATCTCGTCGGCGTCGGCCAACGGGTAGTCGCTGCCGGTCAGCAGCGCCACGTGCGTGGCGTCGGTCTGCGCCAGGGCAGCACGGTAGCCGGCGACCTCGGCCGCGACGTTCTCCCACTTCGCCCACCCGGTGCGCATCCGTGGCAGCACGTGCACCCGTTCGGGCAGGCCGGCGGTCATCGCCTCGAAGACGTCGTCGTCGGTGCTCGCGTCGCAGTGCAGGAACACCGGGAACGGGTCGAGCGCCGCCACGAGCCGACGGACGTGCGTCGGGTCCTCGTGGGCGAGGACGATGCACGCGAGTGGCGTGGGAGTGATGGCCATGTCCGCGACGCTAAGCGGGCCCGGCAGCACCGACAAGGGAGGTCGGGACCACCTGCGGGGGAACGGCGGTTTCCCGCAGGCGCCCCCCCCGATCGAGGGGGTCGCGAGGGGGATCGCGCGAGGGGGATCGCGCGAGGGGGATCTCGTCAGCGGGCGCGGCGGAACTTCGGGCAGTCGCAGAGCGCGCAGTCCGTTCCCGGACGGTAGTGCTCGTGTGCCGCCTGGGCGTGCCCGCACGTGCCGCACGCGGCGTCGTCGGCATCGAGGTGCACCACGACGAGGTCGGACGCTTCGGGGTCCGGAACCAAGTGCAACGTCGGGCGCGGACGCCTGGTCAGGCCGAGCCGGTCCATCGTTCGGGCCAGCGGCATGCGTCCTCCTCGTGTCCGGCGGGGACCGGGGTCGCACCGGCGGGTCGACCGGCGTCTCCCGCGAGTCTAGTGGCGGGAAACCGCAGCCTCCCCGCATCCTCCGAGCATCGCGGTTGACCCCCTGTCGACGCGCGCGGAGCATTGCCACGTCCACCCGACCAGACCGGCCCGACGGGACGAACATGACCGACCACACCACCACCGCGGAACGAGCCCTCACGCTCGACCCCGCGATGCCCTCGCCCGACGCCCCCACCTGGGTCGGAGCTGCCTGGGTCGGCGCCGTCGACCGGTCCGCAGCGCTCGCCGCCGACACCGTGCACCTCGCCGGCGCCGACGGCTTCCGCCGCGCCCGCCTCATGGTGCGCGACGGCCGCGACGTCGCCGGGTTCGTCGACGTGCGCGTCGACGACCGCGGGGCGGTGGACCCGGCCGAGCTGGGACCGGCCCTGCGTCGGTTGCCGGCCCCGGGCCTCCCGGTCGACGCCCCTGCGGACGGCGCACGCGTCTCCGTCGTCATCGGCACCCGCGAGCGCCCCGTGGCGCTCGCGCGCGCCGTGCGCTCCGTCCTCGACTCCGCCTACGACGACTTCGAGCTGTTCGTCGTCGACAACGCCCCCGTCACCAGCGGCACCCGCGACGTCGTGGCCGCCGTCGACGACCCGCGCGTGCACTACGTCCTCGAGGCACGTGCCGGCGTCTCCCGGGCCCGCAACGCCGGACTCGCACTGGCCACCGGCGGCATCGTCGCGTTCATCGACGACGACGTCGTCGTCGACCGCCACTGGATGGCCGCCATCGCCGCCGCCTACGAGCGCGACGCCGACGTCTGGTGCGTCACCGGACTCGTCCCCAGCGGCGAGCTCCGCACCCCCACGCAGCGCTTCTTCGACGAGCGGGTGACCTGGGCGCGGAACCTCGAGCGCCGGGTGTACCGCACGTCCGCCCCGCCCGTCGACGAGCCCCTGTTCCCCTTCACCGTCGGCGCGTTCGGCACCGGCGCGAACATGTCCGTGCGCCGCGACGCCGTCCGCCAGCTCGGCGGCTTCGACGTCGCCCTCGGCCCCGGCACCCGCGCCCGAGCCGGTGAGGACCCCGACCTGTTCACCCGCGTCCTGCTCGCCGGTGGGGCGCTCGCCGTGGAGCCCTCGGCCGTCGTCTGGCACGAGCACCGCAAGGACCGTGCCGCGTTGCGCTCGCAGGCGATCGGCTACGGCACCGGGCTCGGCGCCTGGGTGACGAAGCTCGTGCTGCGGCCCTCGACGGCGTTCGCGGTGCTGCGGCGTGCGGCCGGCGCGCTCCGCCGGCTCGGTGCGCTCGGGCAGGGTGCCGACGAGCGCCCCGTCGACGCGAGCGGCGGCTGGCCCGTCGACGCCGAGTTCACCGAGGCGACGCGCGGGCTCAAGCGCGCCGAGCTGACGGCCGCGCTGGGTGGGCCGTGGCGGTACCTGGCCGGGCGGCTGACCGCGCGCTGAGGCGCGGGCGCCGGCGCCGGCGGGCGGAGTCGCCGCACCCGGTTTGCGACAGAGCACGCGTCGATCGACGCGTGCTCTGTCGCGTTCCGCGTGCGCGTCGGAACAGACGGGAGGCCCGTGGCGACACTGCCACGGGCCTCCCGTCCGTCACGCTGCGCGACTACGGCCGGAAGCGGCCGGCCTCGACGTCGCGCCAGCGGCGTCGGCTGCGGAACCAGGCGGCCGGGCCGGCGGGGAACCCGCGCAGCTCGTGGTACGCCAGGGTCTTCGGGATGCGCGTGGTCGAGGCGTCGTTGGTGACCTCGGTCGCGGCGTCCCGGCGTCCGGCCAGGCGGGAGAGCATCTGCTTCGACTTGACCTTCGCAGCGAGCGGCATCAGGCGTGCGAGGACGGCGACGTGCCGCTTGTCCTTCGCGGCGAGCGCGAACATCAGCGCGGTGAAGCCGACGCCGTTGCCGTGCAGCTGCTTGTGCAGGTCCTCGATGGTCTGGCGGTGCC
This sequence comes from Curtobacterium sp. VKM Ac-2887, assembly GCF_015350935.1. Lineage (NCBI taxonomy): Bacteria > Bacillati > Actinomycetota > Actinomycetes > Micrococcales > Microbacteriaceae > Curtobacterium > Curtobacterium sp. VKM Ac-2887. Next base: position 20,724 of record NZ_JADKSB010000020.1, read on the forward strand.
GGTGGTGCACGACCGCGCGGGGCTCGAAGCCGATCTTCCCACCGCGCCACAGCGTCTCGATGAACATCGCCAGGTCCTCGCCACCACGGGCGGGGGAGCCGGCGCCGAGGGTGTGGTCGAAGCCGCCGACGGCCTCGATCAGGGTGCGACGGTAGGCCATGTTCGCGCCGGCGCCGTACGCGCCGATGCCGTAGACGGCGAAGTGCTTGAGGACCTCGCCGGACGGGGTGACCGCCGAGACGCGGGCGTGCCGCATGGTGCCCTGCACGTCGTCCGGGACGATCGTCACGGGCGAGAAGGTGCGCTCGGCGCTGAACCCGCCGTAGTACGCCTCGTACCAGATCTGGGCGGGAGTGGTGAGCTCGCTCGGCAGGATGACGCCGGTGACGGCGTCCAGGCCGGGCTCGCTGACGAACCGGGACCCGATGGCGCGGAGCCACTGCGGGTCGACGCGGACGTCGTCGTCGGTGAAGGCGATGACGTCGCCGGTCGCGGCGGCGACACCGGCGTTCCGTCCGGCGGACAGACCGGGGCGGCGTTCCTCGACGAGGCGGACGTTCCGCCCGGCGAGCATCGCGGGCAGCGCGTCGCCGGCGGGGACGCGGACGCGGTTGTCGACGAGGATGACCTCGTGCCGCGGGTAGTCGAGGTGCTCGAGGACGTCGAGCAGCTTGCCGAGGTCCTCGACGCGGTCGACGATCGTGGACACGACGACCGAGATGGTCGGCAGGTCGTCGTCGGACACCGCGGGGACCTCGGCCAGGACGGTCTCCTGCAGCGCCTCGAGGGCGCGGGCCGCGTCGGCGGGGTCGTCGGTGAGCAGCACGTCGAGGGTGCCGGTGGGGTGGCCGCCGCGGTAGCCGATCACCATGGCGGACTCGCCGGTCTCGTCGGCGACGAGACGGGGGAGCGGGGCGTCGAGGTCGACGCCGATGACACGGCGCGGTGCGGGCACGGTGTCGGCGGGGTGGAGGGTGGCCATGTCGTGGACGCTACGTGCGGCCGTGGGTCCGGACAACGGCGCGGGACACCGGTGGCGGTGTTCATGCGGAGTTCCGCAGTGGCGCGCAGGGGTCCCTCGAACGAGGGTGAGCGCTCACCCAGGAAGTCTCCGGGACTTCCAAGGTCACGCTCAGGTCACGGAACCGATGCAACCGGTTGCGGAACCCCTGCGGCGGGCGTAGCTTCCTCCACCAGCAGGCAGCGGCGCCTGCTCCAGGGCAGTGTCGTCGAACCCGATCGATGCCCCCTGGTGATCTCAATGAGGAGACAACGCTGTGAAGACAACACGCTCCAGGGTGCGGTTCGCATCCGTTGCCGGGGTCGCCGTCATCGGCCTCGTGCTCACCGGCTGCTCGAGCGGGAGCTCCGGCGCCGGTTCAGACGACGCCAAGAGCGGCCAGGACAGCCGCGGACCCATCACCTACGTGCAGGGCAAGGACAACTCGAACGTCGTCCGCCCGCTGATCGCGAAGTGGAACAAGGCCCACCCCGACGAGAAGGTCACCTTCAAGGAGCAGTCCGACCAGGCCGACCAGCAGCACGACGACCTCGTGCAGCACTTCCAGGCGAAGGACGCGAACTACGACGTCGTCGACGTGGACGTCGTCTGGACCGCCGAGTTCGCCGCGAAGAGCTGGCTGACGCCGCTGACCGGTGACATGAAGATCGACACCTCGAAGCTGCTGCCGGCCACGGTGAAGACCGCGACCTACAACGACACCCTCTACGCCGCCCCGCAGACCTCGGACGGTGCGCTGCTCTACTACCGCAAGGACCTCGTCAAGACGCCTCCGACCACGTGGAAGGAGATGATGGCCGACTGCCAGATCGCGAAGGACAAGGGCATCGGCTGCTACGCCGGGCAGTTCGCGAAGTACGAGGGCCTGACGGTGAACGCCTCCGAGGCGATCAACGGCTCCGGTGGTTCGGTGCTCAGCAAGAGCGGGGACCCGGACGTCGACACCTCGGACGCCAAGGCCGGCCTGCAGAACCTGGTCGACGCGTTCAAGGACGGGAACATCCCGGCCGAGGCGATCACGTACCAGGAGGAGCAGGGCCGCACGGCGTTCGAAGCCGGCAAGCTGCTGTTCCTGCGCAACTGGCCGTACGTCTACAACCTGGCGAAGACCGACGGGTCGAGCAAGGTCAAGGACACGTTCGGCATCGCGCCCATCCCGGGTGCAGACGGCACCGGCGCCTCGACGCTCGGCGGCCACAACGCCGCGATCAGCGTGTACTCGAAGCACAAGGCGACGGCGCACGACTTCCTCGAGTTCCTCATCTCGAACGACACGCAGAAGTTCTTCGCAACGCAGGGGTCGCTCGCCCCGGTCGTCGGTGACCTCTACACCGACTCCGAGCTGACGGCGAAGCTGCCGTACCTGCCGACCCTGCTCAAGTCGATCGAGTCGGCGGAGCCGCGGCCGGTCACGCCGTTCTACCCGGCGGTGACGAAGGCGATCCAGGACAACACCTACGCGGCGCTCAAGGGATCGAAGTCGGTCGACGAAGCCATGAAGGACATGCAGGACGCCCTCAAGGCGGCGACCAGCAGCTAGCGACACGCGGCGCACGCCGCATCGGACTGGAGGCACGGTGCCATCCCGGCACGTGCCTCCAGTCCGCCCCTACTTGCGTTCCGACACCCCCGGCAAGGAGGCCGACACGTGTCAGCAGCAACCGAGATCCCCGCAGCCATCCCCAACCCGACGGGCATGGAACCGAAGCGCCAACGGCGCAAGGGCGGACTCAACGCCGAGCACGGCCGGTGGGCCGTGTACCTCATCGGCCCGACGATCTTGCTCCTCGCGATCGTCATCGGCTACCCGGTCATCAGCGCGATCATCCAGTCGTTCCAGCTCGACCAGGGCCTCGACAAGACCACGCAGCTGTTCGTGGAAGGCGGTTTCGCCGGCATCACGAACTACGCGCACTGGCTCGGCCAGCAGTGCGGCAACGTCACGTGCCCGCCCGGCAGCCTCGGCTCCCAGTTCTGGGTGTCGATGGGCAACACGTTCTTCTTCACGGTCGTCACCGTGGCGTTCGAGACGGCCATCGGCGTGTGGATGGCGATCATCATGAACCGCAACTTCAAGGGCCGCGCGCTCGTCCGTGCCGCGATCCTGGTGCCGTGGGCGATCCCGACGGCCGTCACCGCGAAGCTCTGGTACTTCATCTTCGACGCGAACGGCGTCCTGAACCACGTCCTCGGGCAGCAGATCCTCTGGACGAGCGGCGAGTGGGCGTCCCGGTGGGCGGTCATCATCGCCGACACCTGGAAGACCACGCCGTTCATGGCGCTGCTCATCCTGGCCGGGCTGCAGCTGATCCCGGAGGAGGTCTACGAGGCGGGCAAGATGGACGGCGCCTCGACGTTCCAGCGCTTCGTGCTCATCACGCTGCCGCTCATCAAGCCCGCGCTGATGGTCGCGATCCTGTTCCGCGTGCTCGACGCGCTGCGCATGTACGACCTGCCACAGATCCTCACCGGCGGTGGCGGTGGTTCCGGCAACGCCACCACGACCCTGTCGATCCTGGTCGTCGAACAGATCCGGCAGGGCTTCAACTCCGCGTCGGCCCTGTCGACCATCACCTTCCTGGTGATCTTCATCGTGGCGTTCGTCTTCGTCCGGTTCCTCGGCGCCAACGTCGTGCAGACGCAGGCCGCCCAGCAGAAGGGTGAACTCAAGTGACCCTCGCAGCAGACCGACCCCGGTCAGTGCCAGTCCCCGGCGAACGTGCTAGCGCACGCGCCGAAGTCCGGGTCCGCCGCGACACCGGCCCCCGCGTCCGCACGGCCGTGCAGGCGATCGTCATCGCCGTGTGGTGCCTCCTGCCGTTCTACTGGATGGTGGTGACGAGCTTCCGCGACGTCGGGTTCACGTTCGACGCCACCCCGTGGCCGACGCACGTCACGCTCGACAACTACGCCACGGCGTTCTCCACGTCGCTCGGCAACCACCTCGGGCGGGCGCTCGCCAACAGCCTGCTCATCGGCGGCGTCGTGACGATCATCGCCCTGCTCGTCGGCACCACGGCGGCGTACGCCCTCGCCCGCCTCGAGTTCGGCGGCAAGTCGCTCATCGCCGGCGCGATCCTGGCGGCCTCGATGTTCCCGGGGGTCGCGCTCATCTCCCCGCTGTTCCAGCTCTTCACGGACATCGGGTGGATGGGGACCTACCAGGCGCTCATCCTGCCGAGCATCTCGTTCGTGCTGCCGCTGACGGTCTACACGCTCGCGTCGTTCTTCCGCGAGATGCCGTGGGACCTCGAGGAAGCAGCGCGCATCGACGGCTGCACCCGCGTGCAGGCGTTCCGGCGGATCATCCTGCCGCTCGCCGCCCCCGCGGTGTTCACGACGGCGATCCTGGCGTTCATCTCCAGCTGGAACGAGTACCTGATCTCCTCGCAGCTCTCGAGCGACGCGACGCAGCCGGTGACCGTGGCGATCGCCTCGTTCGCCGGGTCGCAGCCGCACCAGGAGCCGTACACGGCGGTCATGGCCGCGGGCACGATCGTCACGATCCCGCTCGTCATCCTGGTCCTCATCTTCCAGCGACGCATCGTGGCCGGCCTCACCGCCGGTGGCGTGAAGGGTTGACGACCATGGCACAGCGCGGACCCACCCGGCCCACGGCCCGGATCGAAGAGGCGATCGGCTTCGTCGGCATGTTCGGCATCCTGTTCCTCGGCGCCACGGTGTTCTGCGAGGTCACCGGTCGACCGGCACTCGGCTGGGCACTCACCCTGCTGGTGTGCGTGCTCGGGGTCGTGGCGCTCGACCGGTGGCGGGTGCGGGTACTCCGCCGCCACGCGGTCGTCGACGGGGCCGCCGACGGCATCGGTGCCGCTCCTGCCGTCGCCCCCGTCCGCACCGCTCGCGGCGACGACACCCGTCGTCAGCCACGGCCCTCGGCGGACGGGCGGGTGCACCAGCACAGCGGGTGGGACGAGCTCGCACCAGCGGGTCGTCGTGCACCGCACCGGGCGCGCCGGGCCGCAGCGGCCGTCGCGCAAGCCGTCCCCGGCACTGCAGCCGACCGTCCGGCGGGCGTGACACACGGTACGGACGGCTGACGGGCCTCCCGGGTCGCATCGATGGGGATCCAGGAGATCGCGACCGTCACGGGACTGTCGAAGTCCACGGTGTCGCGGGCGCTGCGCGGCATGGAGAACGTGGCGGAGACCACGATCGACGAGGTCCGACGGGTCGCCGACGAACTCGGGTACGTCCCGAGCTCGGCGGCGGCCGGACTCGCCACCGGGCGGCAGCGTGCCGTGGGCGTCGTCGTGCCTGTGATCGACCGGTGGTTCTACGTCAAGGCACTCGGCGGCGTCGACGCGGAACTCCGGCGGGCCGGGTACGACCTCGTGCTCTACAACCTGGGCGGGCCGGGCGGCGACCGCGACCGGGCGTTCCGGCGTTCGATGCTGCGGCACCGTGTCGACGCTCTGGTCCTGCTGTCCCTGGTGCTCGACGCGACCGAGCGTGCCGAGCTCGAACTCACCCGGCACCCGATGATCGTCATCGGCGGACCCGCACCGGGCCTGCGGAACATCGGGGTCGACGACCGAGCCGTCACCCGGATCGCGGTCGACCACCTGTGCGGCCTCGGCCACCGACGGGTCGCCTACGTCGGCGGGCAGGACGAGGCCGGCATGAACGTGGCGGTGCCGCACCTGCGGCGGGACGGGTTCGTCGACGCGATGCGGGCCGCCGGACACGCGGTGCCGGACCGGTGGCTGCTCGACGGGCGGTTCTCGTTCGCCGGCGGGCTGGCGGCGGGGAACGCGCTGTTCGGCGGGCGCACTGGTGCCGCCGCCGTCACCGGTGCTGGGGCCGGGCCCGATCGCCCGACTGCCGTGTTGTGCGCGTCGGACGAGATGGCGCTCGGGGTGCTCCTCGCCGCTGGGCGGGCCGGGCTGTCGGTGCCGGGGGACGTCTCCGTGATCGGGATCGACGGCCACGAGTACGGCGCCACCGTGGGCCTGACGACCGTGGCACAGGACCCGGAGGCGCAGGGGCGGGCAGCGGCGCGGGCAGTGCTGGCCGAGGTCGACGGTGGCGCTGCCGGAGCGATCGTCGCGGCGCCGGCGCACCTGGTGGTGCGGGGGACGACGGGGCCGCCGCCGGGGTGAGGCGTGTGTGGTGGTGTGTGGGCGGGATCGACTCGGAACGACGATCGCGATGTCGTACGACAACGGAGACGTCGTTCCGAGTCGGCCCCCGCCCGAGCCCGCCCGGCCCGCCGCGGGTAGCGTCGCCCGCATGGAGGTCACGAAGCTCGAACACGCCTGCCAGATCCTGTCGGACGGCGATGCCCGCCTGGTGCTCGACCCGGGCGACTTCACCCGCCCCGTCGACGCGACCGGGGTCGTCGCGGTCGTCGTCACCCACGAACACCCCGACCACGTCACGCCCGAGCAGCTGCAACGGATCCTCGCCGCCAACCCCGACGCCGTGGTATTCGGCCCCGAGGGCGTCCGCGCGGCGCTCGCCGACTCCGGCATCGCGGTCGAGGTAGTCACCGACGGCGACCACCGCACCGTCGGCCCGTTCGAGCTCGACTTCCACGGCACGCGGCACCAGCTCATCCACTCCTCGGTGCCGATCGTCGACAACACCGGCGTGCTCGTGAACCGCGCGCTCTTCCACCCCGGCGACTCGTACACCGACCCGGGCGTGCCCGTCGAGGTCCTCGCCGCACCCGTCGGTGCCCCGTGGCTCAAGGTCGCCGAGATGATGGACTACGTCGCCGCGCTCGCCCCGGCCCGTGCCTACCCGATCCACGAGGCCACGCTCTCCGACGTCGGCTACGGCATGCACACCGGTCGGCTGCGCGAGGCGCTCACCCCGCACGGCGTGCTCGAGATCCTGCGGCCGGGGGAGTCCCTCACGATCTGACCGCGCGGGACCGCGCCGTGGTCGCTTCGTGAGCAGAAATGGTCGGGTGGGACCGACCGACGCGACCATTCCTGCTCACGAAGCGCGGCTCCGGACGTGCGCGCGGTCGGACGGGAGGCCCGTGGGGGGGCCCGCCCCGCGCCTCCCGTCCGATGGGCGGTCGCGTCCACGGCCGCGCGACGGATGCGTGTGCATGTTGCGACAGAGCGCGCGTCGTTCGACGGGTGTTTCGTCGCTCGATGCGCACGCAACCGATGCGTGTGCATGTTGCGACAGAACGCGCGTCGTTCAACCGGTGTTCTGTCGGAATCTGCACGCGCAGCGAGCGCCGTATGCCGGGCGCGGCATGGCGGCACACCCGGGCGACACGCCTCGTTTTGGCGCGATGCGCGGCTTGTGCAATACTTGTCGAGTTGTCGGAACGGCCCCATCGTATAGCGGCCTAGTACGCTGCCCTCTCACGGCGGTAACGCGGGTTCGAATCCCGCTGGGGTCACCACAGGTGACATGCTCCGAGTCCGACAACAGCCGCGGCCCCATCGTATAGCGGCCTAGTACGCTGCCCTCTCACGGCGGTAACGCGGGTTCGAATCCCGCTGGGGTCACCAGCACCACGAAACCCCCGACGAGCTCCGGCTCGCCGGGGGTTTCGTCGTCGTGTGCCAGGCTGCTTCCGTGTCCAGTGCCGTCCAGCTCATCCGGTCCGCAGCGCTCAGTGACGTCGCGGAGTACGCCTACGCGTGCACCGTGGCGGCCGGGACACGGCTCGTGTTCCTCGCGGGGGCGTGTCCGCTCGACGAGCACGGCGCGACGGTCGCCGTCGGTGATGTGGCCGGGCAAGCCGCGCAGTGCATCGCGAACCTGCGGACGGCGCTCGCAGCCGCCGGCGCGGGGGTCGACGACCTCGTCCAGACGCGGGTGCTCGTCGCGACGACCGAGCAGCAGGACCTCGTCGCCGCCTGGGACGTCGTCCGCGCCGCGATGGGAGACCACGACGTGCCGAGCACGCTGCTCGGCGTGACCGTCCTCGGCTACGACGACCAGCTCGTCGAGGTCGAGGCGATCGCCGCCGTCGTCGACTGAGCAGTACGCTGGACGGGTCGTCAGACCCGGCAGTGGGGCCTGCCGGACCCAACCGCGCACGAGGCGCCAACGGTCCCTATCCCGAGAACACCGCACGCGCGGAGACGATCCGGCGTGCTCGGCGATAGGAGTACCGATGACCGATGCGCGACCGCCGCACCTCCGCTGGCGCTTCCTCGCCCTCGTCGCACTCGGCGGCGCGATCGGGACCGCGATCCGCGCACTGCTCGCCGAGGCGTTCCCCGGCCACGACGGCATCAGCTGGCTGATCCTCGCGATCAACGTCGTCGGGGCCTTCTGCCTCGGGCTCCTGCTCGAGGCGCTCGCGATGCGTGGGCCCGACGTCGAGGGGCGCCGCACGCTCCGGCTGTTCGTCGGCACCGGCGTGCTCGGCGGCTTCACGACGTACAGCACGCTCGCCGACGACACCGCGCAGTTGCTCGACGTCGGCCGGTGGGGTGCGGGCAGCGGGTACGCGCTGCTGTCCGTCGTCCTCGGGCTCGTCGCCGTCGCGCTCGGGGTGTTGATCGCCGGGCGGCTCCGACCGCGTCCGACCGGCCGGGACGGAGGCGCGTCGTGAACCCGCTCGACCTGCTGCTCGTCGCCGTCGGCGGGGGAGTCGGAGCCGCGCTCCGGTTCCTGCTCGACGGCCTCGTCAAGACGCGCACGTCCCGCTCGCGGACTGCCGGGTTCCCGCTCGGGACCGTGCTGATCAACGTGTCGGGATCGCTCGTCCTCGGCCTGCTCACCGGCCTCGGGCAGGCCGGGACGATCCCGCTCCCGGCGGTCGCGGTGCTCGGGACGGGCATGATGGGTGGGTACACGACGTTCTCGACGGCGAGCGTCGAGACCGTCCAGCTCCTCCGATCCGGCAAGCCCCGGCTCGCCGTCCTGCACGGCCTCGGGATGCTCGTCGTCTCGGTCGGCGCAGCTGCGCTCGGCCTCTGGATCGGAAGGAACTCATGACCTCGGAACGCCCCGGCGAACTCGTCCTCGTCCGTCACGGAGAGACGGAGTGGTCGAAGAGCGGGCAGCACACCGGCCGCACCGACATCCCGCTGACGGACAACGGTGTCGAGCAGGCGAAGCGCGCCGGCCGGTACCTGGCCGACCGCTCGTTCGCGTTGGCCCTGTCGAGTCCGCTGCAGCGTGCCCGCGACACCGCGCACCTGATCGGCGTCGACCCCGAGCTCGACGAGGACCTGTACGAGTGGGACTACGGCGCGTACGAAGGGCTCACCACTCCGCAGATCAAGGTGCTGCGCCACGGGCCGTGGGACCTCTGGACCGATGGAGTACCTGCCGGTGACACCCCCGGTGAGAACGCCGCCGAGGTCCGGGTCCGCGTCGAGCGCATCCTGAACCGCGCTCGTCCGGTGCTCGCCGAGGGCCAGGACGCCGTGTTCGTCGCGCACGGCCACGTGCTGCGTGCCCTCGGCGCCGCGTGGATCCGGCTCGCGCCGCAGGACGGTGCCGTACTGAAGCTCGGTACCGCATCGGTCAGCGTCCTCGGGTACGAGCACGGCCGCCCGGTCATCGACGCCTGGAACATCCAGCCCCGCGACTGACGCGCCCGTTCTTTCCCCGAACGCGCGCGATGGTCGGTGAAATCGGGCATACCTGGTCAGAAGAAACGACCAGGTGTGCCCGGAACGACCAGGTACGGCACGGGTCTCCAGGTACTCAGACGGTACGGATCGCGCTCGTGGCACCCAGGGCTCGGCCGCGCCGCCGCTCGATCGCACGCCCCACGAACAACAGCCCGACGCTGACGAGCGCACCGAGGGTGGTCTGCGCGACCCGGTCGAGCGCGAGGAGCTCCGGGGCCTCGGGCAGGCTCAGCCACGACACGGCGAGGGCGAGCGGGGTCAGGAACAGCAGGCAGACGGCGTAGTTCCGGGCGACGAAGATCTCCGCGAAGAACTGCCCCACGACGGCGATGACGACGATCCACCACGCCGACGGCTCGAGCAGCAGGATCCCGACGGCGATCACGGTGCCGCCGATCGTGCCGATGAAGCGCTGGAACGCCCGGATCACGGTGTGCCGCTGGCGGAGTGCGGGCAGGGTCGACACCACCGCGATGACGGCCCAGTACGGGTGCCCGAGCCAGGGGATGGTCGACGCCACCGCGCCGGCGACGAGCGACCCCACGACGTTGAGCGCCACGGTCTCCCACAGCGCGGCCGTGCGGAGGATGCCGAAGCCGCGCTCCTTGAGCGGCGCCAGCGGCCGGAACCGGTGCGGGGCGCGCGGGTGCCACACGTGCCGGATGACGAACCCGGACATCGCGACGAGCCACGCCCAGACGACCGAGCAGACGATGATCGTGGCGACGAGCGGGACGTCCGCGGGCCTGAGCGGCACGAGGGCGGAGACCACGAACGCGAAGACGGGGAAGATCGGCTGCGCGGGGATCGTCCGCAGGGTCGACAGGGTGCAGACCGCGACGACGAGCACGACGACGAGTCCGGTCGCCTGCAGCCAGAGCGGGGAGCCGAGCAGGGCGACGCCGATGCCCGCGAACATGCACAGGGTCTGCAGCGCACCCGCGACGCCCGTGGTGACGGCGCGCTGCCGGTACGGCTCGGTCGCCCCGAAGATCGCGGTGAACCCGGCGAACATCGCGAACGCGGCGTAGCCCGGCATCCCGAGGGCGATGAGCAGCGCCAGTGGTGCACCGCCCGCGATCGCTGCGCGTGCCGCGCCCTCGAGGTTGATCGTCCGGGTCGAGTGCGCAGGTGTCGTCATGTCCCGACCATCTTCCCACCGCGACGGGTGTCGTCGAGTCGCCACGGGCCTCCCGGTCGACCGTCGCACCACGTGGAGAACGCGACGACGCGTTGGTATACCAATGGTAGAGTCGCCTGATCGTGCCGCGGTCGCGGCGCAACGACGAGAACGAGGGAGTCGAGCTCATGGGTAGGACGCTCGCCGAGAAGGTGTGGGACGACCACGTCGTGGTCAAGGGTGAGGACGGGAACCCGGACCTCCTCTACATCGACCTCCACCTCGTGCACGAGGTCACGAGCCCGCAGGCGTTCGACGGCCTGCGCCAGGCCGGGCGCCCGGTGCGCCGGCTCGACCTGACGATCGCGACCGAGGACCACAACACCCCGACGCTCGCCATCGACCGCCCCATCGCGGACCCGACGAGCCGGATCCAGATCGAGACCCTGCGCCGCAACTGCGAGGAGTTCGGGGTCCGCCTGCACTCCCTCGGCGACAAGGAGCAGGGGATCGTGCACGTCGTCGGCCCGCAGCTCGGCCTGACGATGCCCGGCATCACCGTCGTCTGCGGCGACTCGCACACCAGCACCCACGGGGCGTTCGGGGCCATGGCGTTCGGCATCGGCACCTCCGAGGTCGAGCACGTCCTGGCCACGCAGACCCTGCCGCTGAAGCCCTTCAAGACGATGGCGATCACGGTCGAGGGCACGCTGCGTCCGGGCGTGACCGCGAAGGACATCATCCTGGCGGTCATCGCGAAGATCGGCACCGGCGGCGGACAGGGCTACGTGCTCGAGTACCGCGGTTCCGCGATCCGTGCGCTCTCGATGGAGGGCCGGATGACGATCTGCAACATGTCGATCGAGGCCGGTGCCCGCGCCGGCATGGTCGCCCCCGACCAGATCACCTACGACTACGTCCAGGGCCGCGACCACGCCCCGACCGGTTCCGACTGGGACGATGCCGTCGCGTACTGGGACACCCTGGCGACCGACGACGACGCCGTGTTCGACGCCGAGGTCTTCATCGACGCCGACGACCTCGAGCCCTTCGTCACCTGGGGCACCAACCCCGGCCAGGGCGTCTCGCTGTCGGAGAACGTGCCTTCGCCTCTCGACTTCGAAGACCCGAACGACCAGGCCGCTGCGCAGCGGGCCCTCGACTACATGGACATCGCCGCCGGCACCCCGATGAAGGACATCGCCGTCGACGCGGTCTTCATGGGCTCGTGCACGAACTCGCGCATCGAGGACCTGCGGGCCTTCGCGTCGATCATCCAGGGCCGCAAGAAGGCCGACGGCGTCCGGGTCATGGTGGTGCCGGGGTCCGCTCGGGTCCGGCTCGAGGCCGAGGCCGAGGGGCTCGACGTCGTGATCAAGGAGTTCGGCGCCGAGTGGCGGTTCGCCGGGTGCTCGATGTGCCTCGGCATGAACCCCGACCAGCTCGCACCGGGGGAGCGCTGCGCGAGCACGTCGAACCGCAACTTCGAGGGGCGCCAGGGCAAGGGCGGGCGCACCCACCTGGTGTCGCCGCTCGTCGCCGCCGCCACCGCGATCCGCGGCACGCTGTCCAGCCCGTGGGACCTGGCGACCGACGACGCACTGGCGAACGTGACCGACACAGCGAACACCACCGAGGGGACCTTCTGATGGACAAGATCACCACCGTCATCGGCATCGCCGCCCCGCTCAAGCGGTCGAACGTCGACACCGACCAGATCATCCCCGCGGTCTACCTCAAGCGCGTCACGAAGACCGGCTTCGAGGACGCCCTGTTCTCCGGCTGGCGCCAGGACCCCGACTTCGTGCTGAACCAGCCCGAGTACCAGGGCGCGAAGGTCCTGGTGGCCGGCCCGGACTTCGGCACCGGCTCGTCCCGCGAGCACGCGGTCTGGGCACTGCGTGACTTCGGCTTCGCGGTCGTCATCTCGCCCCGGTTCGCCGACATCTTCAAGGGCAACGCGGGCAAGCAGGGCCTCGTCACCGCGATCGTGACCGAATCGGAAGTCGAGCGGCTCTGGGCCGAGATCGAGCGGAACCCGGGGGTGTCGGCGACCGTGGACCTGGTGGCGCAGCGCGTGTCGCTCGGGGATGTGGACGTCCCCTTCGAGATCGACGCTTACACTCGTTGGCGGTTGATGGAAGGGCTCGACGACATCGGGCTCACCCTCCGTGACGAGACCTCGATCACGGAGTTCGAATCCCGCCGCTCCAGTTGGCGGCCGAAGACATTGCCGGTGAAGTAGTGAACTCTCTCGTACAGGACGCAGCGGCCGCAGGGGCGCGCGTGGGCCTCAAGTCGGACGAGATCGTCATCCGCGGGGGCAAGCCGCTCGTGGGGCGCATCGAGGTCCGCGGGGCGAAGAACCTCGCGACCAAGGCCATGGTGGCGTCGCTGCTCGGTGACACCCCGTCGATCCTCAAGGACGTCCCGGACATCTCCGACGTCAAGGTCGTCCGTGGGCTGCTCGAGGTGCACGGCGTGCGCATCACCGATCCTGCACGAGGCGAGCTCATCCTCGACCCGGCCAACGTCGAGTCGGCGCACTTCGCCGAGATCGACGCCCACGCCGGCTCGAGCCGCATCCCGATCCTGTTCTGCGGCCCGCTGCTGCACAAGCTCGGCGAGGCGTTCATCCCCGACCTCGGCGGCTGCCGCATCGGCGACCGCCCGATCGACTTCCACCTCGACGCGCTCCGCGCGATGGGTGCGGTCGTCGACAAGCAGGTCAACGGCATCCACCTGACGGCTCCGAACGGGCTGAAGGGCGCGTCCATCGAGCTGCCGTACCCGAGCGTCGGCGCGACCGAGCAGGTCCTGTTGTCGTCCGTCCTGGCGACCGGCGTCACGGAGCTGCGGAACGCGGCGATCGAGCCCGAGATCATGGACCTCATCGCGATCCTGCAGAAGATGGGCGCGATCGTGTCCGTCGAGCCGAACCGCGTCATCTTCATCGAGGGCGTCGAGTCGCTGCGCGGCTACACGCACCGTGCGATCAACGACCGCAACGAGGCCGCCAGCTGGGCCTCCGCCGCGCTCGCCACCGACGGTGACATCTTCGTCGAGGGGGCGAACCAGCAGGAGCTCATGACGTTCCTCAACGTCTTCCGCAAGGTCGGCGGCGGTTTCGACGTGCAAGAGGACGGCATCCGGTTCTACCGCGAGCGCGACACCCTCAAGCCCGTCGTCATCGAGACCGACGTGCACCCCGGCTTCATGACCGACTGGCAGCAGCCGCTCGTCGTGGCGCTGACCCAGGCCGAGGGGCAGAGCATCGTGCACGAGACCGTGTACGAGAACCGCTTCGGCTTCACCGATGCGCTGAACGAGATGGGCGCCGACATCGTCGTCCACAAGGAGGGGCTGCCCGGGCACGACCGCCGTGTCGCCCGTCGCCCGTTCGAGCAGGCCGCGGTCATCACCGGTCCGACGACGCTGCACGCGGCGAACGTCCGGGTCCCCGACCTGCGCGGTGGCTTCAGCCACCTCATCGCGGCGCTGACCGCCGACGGCGAGTCCCACATCACCAACGTCGGCATCATCAGCCGCGGCTACGAGCACTTCATCCCGAAGCTGCGGAAGCTGGGCGCCGACTTCGACTTCGCGGGTTAGTCGCGGTGTCGGTTCCGCAGCCGGGTGACGGTCCGTCGCGGCCGGGTGACGGTCCGTCGCGTCCTGGTGACGGCCCGTCGCGCCAGGGCGATGGCCGGGAGGCCCGTGGTGCGTCCGCCGTGCAGGTCGCGACCGGCCTGCCGGTGCGTGGACGGCGCTGGAAGCGTGGGGAGCTCAACCCCGCGTTCCGCATCGTGGCGTCGGTCGTCATCCCGACGTTCCGGTTCTCGTCGAACTACCACTGGTACGGCCCGAACCGCCTGCCGGCAGACGGTGCCTTCGTGCTCGCCCCGAACCACTTCACGAACATCGACCCGCTGGTCGTCGGCACCGCCGTCTACATCAGTCGGCGGGCCCCGCGGTTCCTGGCCAAGGCCTCGCTGTTCAAGGTGCCCGTCTTCGGCAAGCTCATGTCCGGCATGGGGCAGATCCCGGTCGAGCGCTCCGGCCGCACCCGGTTGAGCGACCCACTCGGCGGCGGGCGGTCGCTCATCGAGCAGGGTGGGGCGATCATCGTCTACCCCGAGGGCACGCTCACCCGCGACCCCGACCTGTGGCCGATGCGCGGCAAGACCGGTGCCGTCCGCATCGCGCTCGAGAACGACGTGCCGTTGATCCCGATGGCCCACTGGGGCACGCAGGGCATCATGGCGCGCTACTCCAACAAGCTCCGCCTGTTCCCGCGGTCGCGCGTGGACGTCATCGTCGGCGACCCCGTCGACCTGTCCGCCTACCGTGGCCGGCCGATCGACCAGCAGATGCTGATCGAGGCCACCGAGCTGCTCATGCAGCGCATCACGTCGCTGCTCGAGCAGCTCCGTGGCGAGCAGGCCCCGAAGACCCGCTGGGACCCGGCGGCGAACAACCAGAAGGAGACCGGCCGGTTTGAGTGACCTCCGCCCGCACGACGATCGTCCCGACCCCGTCGCCGCAGCGCCGGGTGCCTTCGACACCGCCGCGATCCGGGTGGTGATGCAGTCGACCGACAAGCCCCGCGTGGCGGTCATCGGTGCCGGCAGCTGGGGCACCACGTTCGCGAAGGTGCTCGCCGAGGGCGGTGCCTCCACGGTCGTGTGGGCCCGGCGTCCCGAGGTCGCCCGCGAGATCACCGAGACGAAGCGGAACTCCGACTACCTGCCCGGCATCAACCTGCCCCGCACCCTCACGGCGTCGACATCGCTCGAGCGGGTGCTCGACGGCGCCACCCAGGTGTACGTGTCGGTGCCGTCGCAGACCCTGCGCTCGAACCTCGACGCGATCCGTGAGCTCCTGCCCGCCGGTGTTCCCGTCGTCAGCCTGATGAAGGGCGTCGAGAAGAGCACCGGCCTGCGGATGAGCGAGGTCCTGCTCCAGGGGCTCGGCATCGACCAGGACCGCATCGCCGTCGCGAGCGGACCGAACCTGGCGCTCGAGATCGCCCGCCGGCAGCCGACCGCCGCCGTGGTGTCGTCGTCGAGCGTGGAGACCGCGACCGCTGTCGCCGCGGTCGCGACGAACCCGTACTTCCGGTCGTTCATCAACACCGACGTCATCGGCACCGAGTTCGGCGGCGTGCTGAAGAACCTCATCGCCGTGGCGATCGGCATCGTCGACGGTGTCGGCTACGGCGAGAACACCAAGGCGTCGATCATCACCCGCGGCCTCGCCGAGATGACCGAGTTCGCGGTGTCGCTCGGCGCGCAGCCGTCGACCCTGTCGGGCCTCGCGGGCCTCGGTGACCTCATCGCCACCTGCCAGTCACCGCTGTCCCGGAACAACACCGCCGGGCGCCTGCTCGGGCAGGGGTACCGGTTCGACGAGGTCGTGCGGCAGATGAACCAGACCGCCGAGGGCCTGGCGTCCGTCGCACCGATCCTCGAGCTCGCCGCCGCGAACGGCGTCGACATGCCCATCGTCAGCCAGGTCGGCGAGGTCCTCGCCGGTAGGCTCGATCCGCGCAACATCGCGCCGCACCTCACCGAGACCGACGAGCCCCAGGGCGAGTGACCGGTCCCGCACCGAGTCACGAAGGGACTCCCGTGCCCACGATCCCCGAGGGAACCGACGTTCCCACGACCACCGTCGCCGTCCTGTTCGGCGGGCGCTCGAGCGAGCACGAGATCAGCTGCGTGACCGCCGGCGGCATCATGGACGTCGTCGACCGCACCGAGTACCAGATCGTCCCGATCGGCATCACGAAGGACGGCGCGTTCACGCTGCAGTCCGACGACCCCTCGCAGTGGGCGATCCGCGACGGCTCCCTGCCGACCGTGCCCGACAACGGCACGCGTGTGGCGTTCCCGACGTCGCCGGCGACGAACGAACTCGTCGTCTCGCACCCGGACGGCTCGGTCACGACCGTCGCCGTCGACGTGGTGTTCCCGATCCTGCACGGTCCGTTCGGCGAGGACGGCACGATCCAGGGCCTGCTCGAGATCGCTGGTCTGCCGTACGTCGGTGACGGCGTGCTCGCCAGCGCCCTGGCGATGGACAAGCACGTCGCGAAGGCTGTCCTCGAGCACGCCGGTCTGCGGGTCGCTCCCTGGACGACCGTGCTCCGCCGCGAGTGGGCGGCCGACCCGGTCGACGTCGCCGAGACGATCGCGGCGCACGGCTGGCCGCTGTTCGTGAAGCCGGCACGCGCCGGGTCGAGCATGGGTGTCTCGCGCGTCGACGGCCCCGACGAACTCGGCGCCGCGATGGACCTGGCGTTCGAGCACGACTCCAAGGTGATCGTCGAACCCCGCGTCGTCGGCCGCGAGGTCGAGGTCGCCGTGCTCGAGGGCCGTGACGGTGCGCCGCGCACGAGCCTGCCCGGCGAGATCGTCGTGGCGGAGGACGGCTTCTACGACTTCGCGTCGAAGTACCTCGGTGGCGATGAGTCCCTGCTGTGCCCGGCGCCGCTCACCGAGGCGCAGACCGACGAGATCCGGTCGATCGGTGCCCGTGCGTTCGAGGCCATCGGTGGCTCGGGGCTCGCCCGGGTCGACTGCTTCCTGACCGACGACGGCTTCGTCGTGAACGAGGTCAACACGATGCCCGGGTTCACCCCGCTGTCGATGTACCCGCGCTGCTGGGCGGCGTCGGGTGTGTCCTACGGCGAGTTGGTCACCGAGCTCATCGAGCTGGGGCGCGCCGCCGTCCGCTGACGCTGGCGGGGCGACGGGGTCGGCCCGCGTCAGCCCTGCACGTCGGACGGGTCCAGGCACTTGTGTCCGTCCTTCGGCAGCGTCGACACCGCCGTCGCGATGTCCTGCAGCACCGCGCTGCCGGTCTTCGACGTGTCGACGACGACCTGCACCGCGGGGGACCGTCCGAACGTCGTGTAGACGATCTGCTTGCCGCGGTCGTCGCGGATCCAGTCGACCGACCCGAGCGTGAAGCACGGCAGGTCGGACACGGTCGGCACGGCCACGCCGCAGTGGTACAGCGCGGCCTCGGGGTCGCCCCAGGCCGCGGTGGACTGTGCGTTGGTGTTCCGCAGGTCGTACGTCGAGTCGACGGTCGCGGGCAACCGCACCTGTGCGGCCGCGCACGCCGCTGCGTTCGCGGAGGGTGCCGCGCTCATGCCGACGGAGTTCGTGCACCCGGTCAGCCCTGCCGCGAGGGCGATCACGACCCCCGCGATCGCGAGGGTGCGAGGGGTGCGGCGCGCGGTGTCCATCGCGGTCCAGGCTACCGTTCTCGTGTGGACGCGACGTACGACGCCTGGGCCGGACCGACCGTGGGGGAGCTCGGTGAGCTGGTCGTCCTCGACCGGATCACGAGCCGGCTGCCGGCGGGCTCGCCGCTCGTGGGGCCCGGGGACGACTGCGCCGTGGTCGCCGCTCCCGACGGCCGGTTCGTCGTGACGACGGACATGATGGTGCACGGCCCGGACTTCCGGTGGGCGTGGTCCTCGCCCGAGGACGTCGGCTGGAAGGCCGCCGCGACGAACCTGTCGGACGTCGCGGCGATGGGTGCCGTGCCGAGTGGCCTCGTCATCGCCCTCGCCGCACCCCAGGACACCCCCGTGGCAGTGCTCGAGGGCATCGCGGACGGGTTCCGCCTCGCTGTCGACGCCCTCGCGCCCGGATGCGGTGTGGTCGGCGGCGACCTCTCCACCTCGGCGACCTTCACGGTGGCGGTGACGGCGTTCGGCGACCTCGGTGGTCACGCCCCGGTGCTCCGGTCAGGGGCTCGTGCTGGGGACGTCGTGGCGGTCTCCGGCGAACTCGGCCGTGCTGCCCGCGGGCTCGCACGGCTCTTCCGTGACGGCGTGGACGCGCAGGGCGAGCCGGACCGTGCAGCGACGATGGAGAGCGGTGCGGACGCCGATCCCGACGTCGACCGCCAGCGCCGACCCGTGCCGCCGATCGGCGACGGGCCCCTCGCCGCCGCGGCCGGGGCGACGGCGATGCTCGACCTGTCCGACGGCCTGGCGATCGATGCCGGACGGCTCGCCCGTGCGAGCCGGGTGACGCTCGACCTCGATGCCGACGCCCCGCTCGACGAGGTCGCGCTGCACGGCGGCGAGGACCACGGCCTGCTCGCGACCTTCCCCGCCGAGGCTGCGCTGCCGGGTGGCTTCCGCCGCATCGGTGTCGTGCGCGACCGCGGCGACGCGGACCTGCTGCGCGCCGGTTCCCCGGTGCCGACGACGGGCTGGGACCCCTACGCCGACTGGGACGGCGCCGCCGGCTGACCCACACGGCCCAGGCCGGGCGGAGGCGACGTGGCGGAGCCGAGCCGGGCCTCCCGGTCAGTGCGCGCGCATCTGTCGACGGAACACGCGTCGATCACCTGGCGTCCTGTCGGAAGATGCGCACGCATCCGATGCATGCGCATCTTGCGACACGGCACGCGTCGATCGACTCGTGGATCGTCGCGAAACGCGCCCACGCCCCGAGACCCGCGCGGCTCAGGACGCGACGGCCACGGCCTCCCACGCCACGGTCTCGCCGTAGCTGCGCTTGCTGAACGGCTCGAGCCCCGCGGGCCACGTCGGTTCGGCGGAGCGCTTGCTCCGCTCGACGACCACCACGGCACCGGCGGTCAACCGCGGCACGAGCGTCTCGAGCACCTCGGCGATCTCGTGCTCGGTCACGTCGTAGGGCGGGTCGATGAACACCAGGTCGAACGTGCGCACCGTCCCGCGCAGGTACCCGAGCACCGGCTGCGGCTGCACGTCGATCCGCACCCCGGGAATCCGCTGCTGCACGGCCTTCGCGTTCGCCCGGCACGCCTGCGCCGCGGCCGACGCGCGGTCGACCAGCACGACCTCGACCGCACCGCGCGACGCCGCTTCGAGCCCGAGGGCACCGGTGCCGGCGTAGAGGTCCGCGACGGAGGTGTCGTCGACGAGCCCACGGGCCTCGAGCGACGAGAACAGCGCCTCGCGCACCCGGTCGCTCGTCGGCCGGGTGCCGGACTTCGGCACACGGAGCGTCGTGTTGCCGGCGGCGCCGGCGATGATGCGGGTCATGCAGCCACCGTATCGGCCGGCGGCGTCGTCCACAGGCCGGACGGGAGGCACGTGGCACGTCGGTCGTGCCCGGTACCGTGGTGTCCGTGGTCACCACCGGAACCCCCGCTGCGCCGGCCGCGCCCGACCTCGGTCCGGCGCCCCTCGACGCGCGGCTCGCGAACGTGCTCGGTGGTCGGACCGCGTCCGCGATCCAGAAGGCGTTCGGCCACCGCACGGTGGGGGAGTTCCTCGAGCACGCACCCCGGCGCTACGCCGAGCGCGGGGCCCTGACGGCGCTCGACTCCCTGGCGATCGGCGAGCCGGTCACCATCGTGGCCGAGGTGGTCGACGTCCGCGAGCGCACGATGCGTGCCCGCCGCGGATCGATCCTCGAAGCCAAGATCGGCGACGGCAAGGGGCTGCTCACCCTGACGTTCTTCAACCAGGGCTGGCGCACCAAGGACCTGGTGCCCGGTGCCCGCGGCATCTTCTCCGGCAAGGTCAGCGACTACCGCGGTGCGCGCCAGCTCGCCCACCCGGACTACGAGCTCTTCGACCCCGACGACCCCCGCGCCACGGCCGACCCGGGTTCGGACGAAGCGATCCGGTGGTCGCGGCAGCCGATCCCGATCTACCCGGCGACGGCCTCCCTCACCTCGTGGCAGATCGCGAAGTCGATGGGCATCGTGCTCGACACCCTGCCGGACCTGCCCGACCCGGTGCCGGCCTCGGCGCGCAGCCGGCTCGACCTCGTCCCGTTCCGCCGGGCGCTCGAGCTGCTCCACCGGCCCGAGAAGGTCGCGGACTTCAAGCGCGCGCAGGACGCCCTGCGCTACCGCGAGGCGTTCGTGCTGCAGACCGCCCTGGTGCAGCGCCGGATCCGCGCCCGACGCACCGCGGCGACCCCGCGGGTGGCGGTTCCCGGTGGCATCCTCGCGCGCTTCGACGCCACCCTGCCGTTCACCCTGACCGACGACCAGCGTGCCGTCGGTGCCGAGATCGACACCGACATCGCCCGCACCTGGCCGATGCACCGGCTGGTGCAGGGCGAGGTCGGTTCCGGCAAGACCCTCGTGGCCATCCGCGCCATGCTCACGGTGGCCGAGTCCGGTGGGCAGTCCGCCCTCATCGCCCCGACCGAGGTGCTGGCCGCGCAGCACCTGCGGTCCATCGTGAAGTTCCTCGGACCGGACCTTTCGGCCGAGCTCCGTCCGGTGATCCTGACCGGGTCGCAGTCCACCGACGAACGCCGACGGGCCCTGCTAGCCGCGGCGTCGGGCAGCTCGCGGCTCGTGGTCGGCACCCACGCCCTGCTCGGCGACCGCGTCGACTTCGCCGAGCTCGGGCTCGTGGTCGTCGACGAGCAGCACCGCTTCGGCGTCGAGCAACGTGAAGCGCTCCGGACCAAGGGCGCCACCCCGCCGCACGTCCTGGTGCTCACCGCCACGCCGATCCCACGCACCGTCGCGATGACGGTGTTCGGCGACCTCGACGTCTCGACGATCACCGGGCTGCCCTCCGGCCGTGCCGGCGTCGAGACCTTCACGGTCCCGCTGGCGGAGCACCCCGGGTGGGAGTCCCGCATCTGGTCGCGGATGGCGGAGGAGCTCGACAAGGGGCGTCAGGCCTTCGTGGTCTGCCCCGCCATCGACGACGCCCACGCCGAGGACGACGGCGAACCCGCGCCCGCCGAGTCCGAGGACGACGCCCCCAAGCGCGCCCCGGCGACCGTGCTCGCCACCGCCGAGCGGATGCGCACGATGCCCGTGCTCGAAGGCCGAAGGATCGCGGTGCTGCACGGCCGGATGACGGCGGAGGAGAAGGACCGCGTGATGACGTCCTTCGCCGCCGGCGACCTGGACGTCCTCGTCGCCACGACCGTGATCGAGGTCGGTGTCGACGTGCCGAACGCCGCGATGATGGCCGTGCTCGACGCCGATCGCTTCGGCGTCTCCCAGCTGCACCAGCTGCGCGGCCGCATCGGCCGTGGGCAGTGGGCGGGCGTCTGCCTGCTCGTCACCACCGCCGAGCTCGAGACCACCTCGCGGGAACGCGTCGACGCGGTGTCCGCCTCGGACGACGGCTTCGAGCTCGCCCGGGTCGACCTCGAGCTCCGGCGCGAGGGCGACGTGCTCGGCGAGCGGCAGTCGGGCGGCCGGTCGTCGCTGAACCTGCTGCGCGTGGTCGAGCACGCCGACCTCATCGTGGACGCCCGTGGCGAAGCCGAGCGGGTCCTCGAACCCGATCCCGAGCTCGACGGGTCCCCGGCCCTGCGCGAGGCACTGGCACGCCGCCTCGACGAGTCCGACGCGGCGTTCCTCGGCAAGAACTGACCCGGAGCCGGACGCCCTGGCACGGACCGGTATCGTCGCTGCCATGGCGCAGATCGCGGTGGTCCCCGGTTCCTTCGACCCCGTCACGCTCGGGCACCTCGACGTCATCGGTCGAGCTGCCGGGCTGTTCGACGAGGTGCACGTGCTCGTGGTGCACAACCCGGACAAGAAGCCCGCGATGTTCGAGGCGGTCGACCGCGTCCGGCTCATCGAGGAGTCCCTGGCCGAGGTCGGCACGCCGGGAACGGTCCGGGTCGGGGAGTGGACCTCCGGGCTCCTGGTCGACTACTGCCGGCAGGTCGGGGCGAAGGTGCTCGTCAAGGGCGTGCGGTCGGGCGAGGACGTCGCGTACGAGACCCCGATGGCGATCATGAACCGGCACCTCGCCGACGTCGAGACCGTGTTCCTGCTGCCCGACGCCTCGCGCTCCCACGTGTCGAGCTCGCTCATCCGCCAGGTGTCGACGCTCGGCGGCGACGTCACCCCCTACGTGCCGAAGGCCGTGGCGGCAGCCCTCGCCGCACGCTGAGGCGTGCGCTGAGCCGCGCGCCGAGCCGGAGGCACGGCCGGCCGACGCGCGGACACACCCCCGCCTGCCTCGACTCTCGGCTGCGTTCACGCTAGGGTTGACGATCGTGTCTTCCCACGTGAACAGCCCCTACGCCCTGCGCGTGCGCGACCTGGCGCACCGTCCGGGCGAGATGCGCGAGCACTCGCTCGACATCGTGGTGCCGGACGCGCTGGGAGCCGGTGTGATCGCGGTGCGCGAAGGTGCTCCGCTGCGCATCGACCTGCGGCTCGAGGGCCTGCACGAGGGTGTCCTCGTGTCCGGTCACGCCTCGGCCGACGCGACGGGGGAGTGCTCGCGCTGCCTCATCGACATCAGCGAACCCGTCGAGGTCGATTTCGCCGAGCTGTTCGCGTATGATGCCTCGGAGGATTTCGACTTCTTCGTTCGCGATGACCACGTGGACTGCGAACAGGTCGTTCGAGATGCGGTGGTGCTGGCGCTGCCGTTCCAGCCGGTCTGCCGACCGGACTGCCCAGGCCTCGACCCGGTGACGGGCGAGCGACTGGCCGACCTCGATGAGCAGCCCGTTCACGAGACCCTGGACCCGCGCTGGGCAGCCCTGACCGGCATCCAGCTCGAAGCAGCCGAGCGTGCCGCCCACGGCGACACCACCGACACGAAGACCACCGAGGGCGAGGAGCGGGCCGAGGCCGAGTAGGCCCCGACACCGCCAGCCCCCGTACCGACCACCGACCAACCGAAAGAGATTCACCATGGCCGTTCCCAAGCGCAAGCAGTCCCGTGCGAACACGCACGCCCGTCGTTCGCAGTGGAAGGCCACGCCGATCCAGCTCGTCAAGACGATCGAGAACGGTCAGGTCACCTACAGCCTCCCGCACCGCGCGAAGGTCGTCGAGGACTCGGCCGGCACCCCCCTGTACATGGAGTACAAGGGCCGCAAGGTCGCTGACGTCTGATCGGACCGAACGCATGACGACGACGTCCGGCGCCACGGGGTCCCGCCCCGTTGGGCCGGACGTCGTTCGTCTGCAGGGCCAGCTCGGGGTCGACATCGACCTCGAGCTGCTCCAGCTCGCCCTGACGCACCGCTCCTACGCCTACGAGCACGGGGGCATCAAGCACAACGAGCGCCTCGAGTTCCTCGGCGACTCGATCCTCGGCCAGGCCGTGACCGTGAAGCTCTACCGGTCCTTCCCCGACCTCGACGAGGGTGACCTCGCGAAGCGTCGCGCCAGTCTGGTGTCGACGGTCGCGCTGGCCGAGATCGCCCGGATGATCGGGCTCGGCCAGTACCTGCGCCTCGGCAAGGGCGAGGAACAGACCGGCGGCCGCGACAAGTCGTCGATCCTCGCCGACACCGTCGAAGCCGTCATCGGTGCCACCTACCTGTCCGCGGGCCCCGACCCGGCGACCGACCTGGTGCTCCGCCTGGTCGAGCCGCTGATGATCGACCCTGATCGCTTCGGCGCCGCGATGGACCCGAAGACGAGCCTGCAGGAGCTCGCGGCGAGCCTGTCGCTCGGCAACCCGGCCTACCGCGTCACCGAGACCGGCCCGGACCACGACAAGACCTTCAGCGCGACCGTCGTCCTGCAGGGCGAGGACATCGCCGTCGGCACCGGCTCGAGCAAGAAGGCCGCCGAGATGTCCGCGGCGCTCGACGCCTGGACCCGGCTGTCCGGCCGAGCGGCCTGACCGCGTGCCCGAACTCCCCGAGGTCGAGGTCGTCCGCGCCGGCCTCGAACCCGCGGTCAGCGGCGCTCGGGTGCTGCACGTCGACGTCCTGGACGAGCGAGCGCTCACCCGGCACGACGGCCCGGCCGAGGACTTCGCCGACCGCCTGACCGGTCGCACCATCGCCGCAGCGGTCCGTCGGGGCAAGTTCCTCTGGATGCCGTTGCAGCCCGAGCACGAGGGCGACCGGCCCGAAGCGCTCGTCGCCCACCTCGGCATGAGCGGCCAGATCCTGCTCGGCCGCGGTCGACCGGCGGCGAAGCACCGCCGCATCCTCATCGACGTGCAACCCGCCGGCACCGACCGCGACGGCACCGCCGAACCCGCGGTCGAGCTCGAGTTCGTCGACCAGCGCACCTTCGGCTCGATGGCGATCGACGCGATGGTGCCGACGGTGGACGGCGCCCCCGCCGGGTTCGCCGGGCACGTCGACGCATCGGACCCCGACGCCGTGTGGCGCCGGAGCGTGCCGCAGCAGGTGTCGCACATCGCCCGCGACCCGCTCGACCCCGCGTTCGACGACGATCGCTTCACCGCCATCGCCCGGAAGCGTTCGAGCGGCATCAAGCGGATCCTGCTCGACCAGGGCGTCGTGAGCGGCATCGGGAACATCTACGCCGACGAGTCCCTCTGGGCTGCGAAGCTGCACTACGACCGACCGGCCGAGCGGCTGACCCGTGCCGACCTCGCACGCCTGCTCCACGAGGTGCGCAGTGTCCTCCGGCGTGCGCT
Source organism: Curtobacterium sp. VKM Ac-2887 (assembly GCF_015350935.1). NCBI lineage: Bacteria > Bacillati > Actinomycetota > Actinomycetes > Micrococcales > Microbacteriaceae > Curtobacterium > Curtobacterium sp. VKM Ac-2887. The sequence continues at coordinate 45,812 of NZ_JADKSB010000020.1, forward strand.
GGAGGACGGCGGGACGAGCTTCGACGCCCAGTACGTCAACGTCAACGGGCAGTCCGGGTACTTCTCGCAGCGGCTGAACGTGTACGGACAGCAGGGGAAGCCCTGCCCCCGCTGCGGCACGACGATCGTGCGCGAGGCCTTCATGAACCGGTCGAGCCACATCTGCCCCGTGTGCCAACCGCGTCCCCGCGCCCACACGCGTTAGCCTGACGCCCAGCAGCACAGCCCAGCAGCGGCCCCGCCGCAGCACGCGTGAGCACACCCGGAGACCGCATGTACTTGAAGAGCCTGACCATCAAGGGGTTCAAGTCCTTCGCGCAGCCGACGACGTTCGCGTTCGAGCCGGGCGTCACGTGCATCGTCGGCCCGAACGGCTCGGGCAAGTCCAACGTCGTCGACGCCCTGGCCTGGGTGATGGGGGAGCAGGGGGCGAAGACCCTGCGCGGCGGCAAGATGGAGGACGTCATCTTCGCGGGCACCTCGACCCGCGGGCCGCTCGGCCGCGCCCAGGTGCTGCTGACGATCGACAACACCGACGGGCTGCTGCCGATCGACTACTCCGAGGTGACGATCGCGCGCACGCTGTTCCGCAACGGCGGCAGCGAGTACGCCATCAACGGCGAGAACTGCCGGCTGCTCGATGTGCAGGAGCTCCTGAGTGACACCGGCCTCGGCCGCGAGATGCACGTCATCGTCGGGCAGGGGCAGCTCGACAAGGTCCTGCACGCCACCCCGGAGGACCGCCGCGGCTTCATCGAGGAAGCCGCCGGCATCCTGAAGCACCGTCGCCGCAAGGAGAAGACCCTCCGGAAGCTCGACGCGATGCAGACGAACCTGACCCGCCTGTCCGACCTCGCGGGCGAGATCCGGCGCCAGCTGAAGCCGCTCGGACGCCAGGCCGAGGTCGCGCGCAAGGCCCAGTCCGTCGCCGCCGTCGCGCGGGACGCCAAGGCCCGCATCCTCGCCGACGACGTCGTCCGGCTGCGCCGCGAACTGCACGACCACCAGGAGGTCGAGGCGGGCCGCAAGTCCGAGCGCATCGTCCTGACCGAGCGACTCGACCAGACCCGGGTCCGCCAGCAGCACGTCGAGCAGAGCATGGTCGGCGATGACGTCGATCGCGCCCGGACCGTGGTGCACCGCCTGGAGAGCGTGCAGGAGCGCCTGCGCGGGCTGTCCAGCCTGGCGAACCAGCGGCTGATGTTCCTGGCGCAGCAGGCCGACGCCCCGCAGCAGGGCCCCTCGATCACCCCGGAGCGGGTGGCCGGTGTCCGTGCCGAGGCCGATCGGCTCGCCGCCCGTGCCGACGAGATGCAGGGCGGTTCCGCCGAGACCGCCCGTGCGGTGCAGGCCGCCCGTGACGCGCTCGACGCCCTCGACGAACGAATCGCCGCGCAGGCCGCCCGCGTCTCGCAGCACGACCTCGAGGCGCAGCGGCTGGCGAACGCCGTCGACGTGGCCCGGTCGAAGCGCGGGTCCACGGTGGCGGACCGTGAGCGTCGCCAGCGGGCCCTCGCCGAGGCGGGCGAACGCGCCGAGCGTGCGACCGCGGCCCTCGCCGAACTCGGCACCGATCCGTCCGAGGGCGTCGACGACGAGGCCCTCGCCGCCACGCTCCAGGCGGCTCGTGCCCAGCTGGAGACCGCGCAGGCCGCCCGCGACGAGCAGCGCGACCGACTGCACGCCCTCGAGCGCGAGCGGGACGCGCTCGACGCGCGGGTCGCGGCGCTCGGCATGTCGATCGACGTCCGCGACGGTTCGCAGGCGCTCATCGACGCCGGACGTGCGGGCATCGTCGGGCGCCTGGCCGACGCGCTCACGGTGACGCCCGGGTTCGAGGGCGCCGTCGCCGTCGCGCTCGACGGGCTCGCGGACGCCGTCCTCGCGGACGACCGCGCGGTCGCGCTCGACGCCGTCGACCACGCCCGCTCCGCGGACATCGGACGCATCGACGTCGTCGTCGCGGATGCCGAGGTCGTCCCCACGGACCTGCCGGACACGCTGCCGGCCGGCGTCCGCCGCGCCCTCGACCTGGTGCAGGGCCCGCCGGCGATCACCGCGATCCTGCGGAACACCCTGATCGCGGAGACTGCCGACGGCCAAGGCGCGAACGCGGACACGCTCGACCTGGAGGCCGTGCTCGCCGCCGCCCCGCACGCGACGGTCGTCACCCGGTCCGGTGACCTCGTGCGCGCCACCCGCGTCACCGGCGGCGGGGAACGCGTGACCTCGCGGATCGAGCTCGTCGCGGAGCGCGACGACGCCGCGACGCGACGCGACGCCATCAGGGCGGACGCCGAGGACGCGGCCACGGGCCTCCAGGCAGCACGCACCGCCGTCGAGGACGCACGCCGCCGTGCGGACGAGGCCGACGCGGCATCGCGCGCGCACGCGAAGGCGACGGCCGAGTACGACCGGGCCAGCGCCTCGACGCGGGCGAAGGCCGAGAACGCAGCGGCCGAGGTGGAGCGCCTGCGTGCCGCCCTCGCCGAGACCGACGGCGCCGTCGAGCTCGTCGACGACGCCCTGGCAGAGGCCGAGACGGCACACCGCGCGTTCACCGAGCAGGAGCGTCCCGTCGTCGATGCCTCCGAGCGTCCGGGCCTGCAGGACGCACTCGAGGCCGCACGCGCCGCCGAGGTCGAGCAGCGCATCCAGGTGCAGACCGTGCGCGAGCGTGTCCGCGCCGAACGGCACCGCGCCGACCAGCTCGAACGGCAACTCGAGGCCGAGCGCGCGGCGGCAGAGGAAGCAGCGCGCCGTGCGGTGATCCGCCGCGGGCAGATCGAGACCGCCGAAGCCGTCCTCGCCGACCTGCCGGGCGTGCTGGGCGCCGTCGACCGGTCGCTGGCCGAGGCGCGCGTGCAGCTCGCGACCGAGGAGTCCGAACGGTCGAAGCGCAACACCGAACTGCAGGCGATCCGGAACGAGGAGCGCGAGCTCCGCGACCGGCTGCAGACGATCACCGACGGCGTGCACTCGCTCGAGATGGAGATCTACGAGAAGAAGCTGCACGTGTCGGGCGTGCTCGACCGGGCGCTGAGCGACCTCGGGCTAACCGAGGCCGTGCTCGTCACCGAGTACGGGCCGACCGTGCCGGTGCCGGTCGACGTGCTGGTGGACCCGCGGGTGCTCGCGCGGAAGCACCGCGACGCCGAGCGCGCGGCGGCTGCCGCGGCGGGCCTCGACGAGCCGGCGGAGGGCGACACGGTGCCGGCGGACGGCGACACGGCGCCGGTCGACAGCGACACGGTGCCGATCGACGATGCCGACACCGACATCGCCCCCGACGACGGCACGGCGGACCTCGACACCAGCCCCCGCGACGACTCGGTGGCGCTCGTCGACGCCGAATCGACCCTGCCCGGCGGCCCCGCCCTGCCCGAGTTCGACGTCACCGACGAGGTCGACCCCGCCGACGTCGAGACCGTGCCGTACGTCCGCGCCGAGCAGGAGCGCCGCCTGCAGGCCGCCGAACGCGACCTCGGCCGCCTCGGCAAGGTGAACCCGCTCGCGCTCGAGGAGTTCCAGGCGCTCGAGCAGCGGCACGCGTTCCTCGCCGAGCAGCTCGAGGACCTGCAGAAGACCCGCACCGACCTGATGACGATCATCGACGAGCTCGACACGAAGATGCAGACGATCTTCGAGTCGGCGTTCAACGACACGAAGGACGCCTTCGACGTCATCTTCCCGATCCTGTTCCCGGGCGGCTCCGGCTCGATCAACCTCACCGACCCGACCGACCTGCTCGGCACCGGGATCGACGTGCAGGTGAAGCCCGCCGGCAAGAAGATCGACCGCCTGACGCTGCTGTCCGGCGGCGAGCGGTCCCTGGCCGCAGTGGCGCTGCTCGTCGCGATCTTCACCGCGCGCCCGTCGCCGTTCTACATCATGGACGAGGTCGAGGCCGCCCTCGACGACGCCAACCTCGGCCGCCTGCTGACGGTGTTCGAGCGGCTCCGTGAGTCCTCGCAGCTCATCGTCATCACGCACCAGAAGCGCACGATGGAGATCGCCGACGCCCTGTACGGGGTGTCGATGCGGCAGGACGGCGTGTCCGCCGTCGTCGGGCAGCGGGTGCAGAAGCGCGAGCCCGCCGACGCGGTCGCGTAGCCGGCTGGCCGGCCGGCCGGTTGGTTGGCTGGCTGAGACTCGCGCTGAGCGACAGTTCACGCGCTCCGGAGCGCGTGAACTGTCGCCCAGGCCGAGACTCGGCGCGCGCGGCCCGAGACTCGGGGACGGACAGACGGGAGGCACGGTGCCAGCTGGCACCGTGCCTCCCGTCCGTGTTGCCGCCCGTCCAGGGCGTGACGCTTACTCCGCGTCGGCCGCGACCGACTCCTTCGGCTCGCCCGTCGGGGTGAGCCCGCGCTCCTGGCGCTTCTTCGAGACGACCAGCGAGGCGGTCGTCGCGACCGCGATGGTCAGCAGGATGAAGCCCAGCGAGAACCAGATCGGGATCTCCGGCGCCCACTCGATGTGCTCGCCACCGTTGATGAACGGCAGCTCGTTGACGTGCATGGCGTGGAAGACGAGCTTCACACCGATGAAGCCGAGGATGACCGCGAGGCCCTGGCCGAGGTAGATCAGGCGCTCGAGCAGTCCGGCGATCAGGAAGTACAGCTGCCGCAGGCCGAGCAGCGAGAACGCGTTCGCGGTGAACACGATGAAGGCGTCCTGGGTCAGCCCGAAGATCGCGGGGATCGAGTCGAGCGCGAACAGCACGTCGGTCAGACCGATCGCGACCATGACGAGCAGCATCGGGGTGAACAGGCGCTTGCCGTCGACCTTGGTGGTCAGGCGGTCGCCGTCGTAGTGGTCCGACGTCGGGATGATGCGCTTCAGGATGCGGATCAGGCGGGAGTCGCCCTCGTCGCCGCCGTGGTCGTTGCCGCTGCGGGCCTGCGACCACGCGAGCCAGAACAGCAGCGCACCGAACAGGTAGAACACCCACGAGAAGTTCTCGATGATCGTGACGCCGAGGGCGATGAAGATGCCTCGGGCGACGAGGGCGATCGCGACGCCGACGAGCAGGACCTTCTGCTGGAACTCCTTCGGCACGGCGAAGCTCGTCATGATGATGAGGAAGACGAACAGGTTGTCGACCGACAACGCCTTCTCGGTGAGCCACCCGGCGAAGTACTCCCCGCCGGCCTGTCCGCCGCCGAAGACCAGGATGCCGAAGCCGAACAGGATCGCGAGTCCGATGTAGAACACGGACCAGAACGCGGATTCGCGGATGTGCGGCACGTGCGGGGTGCGCACGTGCGAGTAGAAGTCGAACACCAGCAGGGCGAGGATGCCTGCGATGGTGAGGAGCCAGACGAAGAGTGGGACGTCCACGGTTTCCTTCAGGTAGGGCGCGCCGCTGATGTGCGGGTACGCCGAGGCCTGAAGGTCTCTTCCGCCGCACGACACCGGAACCGGTGCTGCACGACCGGCGCCCCGGGTCCGGATCGTTCCGGGCCGTACTGACGGGGTCACCGAGAGGGAATACTCCCCTTCGTGAGACCGAGCATACCGGGCACAGCGGACATGCGCCGCGCTCTAAGCTGGGAGCATGGCGAGTTCCTGGTCACTGTCCTCACGGCTGCGCGGCCTCTTCCAGCGCAAGACGATCGACGAGACCACGTGGGAGGACCTCGAGACCGCGCTGATCGGCGCCGACTTCGGTCCGGACATCTCCGAGGCGATCATCGAGGACCTGCACGCGCGCGTCGACCGTTACGGCACGACCGACCCGGCCGACCTGCAGCGCATGCTGCGCGAGGTGCTCGAGGAACGGCTGTCGAAGCTCGACACCACGCTCAAGCTCAGCGCGCGGCCCGCCGTCGTGCTCGTCGTCGGGGTGAACGGCGTCGGCAAGACCACGACGATCGGCAAGTTCGCCAAGTTCCTCAAGACCTACGACCGCACGGTCCTCGTCGGAGCGGCCGACACCTTCCGTGCTGCCGCGGTCGAGCAGGTCGCGACCTGGGCCGAGCGCGCCGGCGTCGACGTCGTCCGCCCCTCGCAGCCCGGGCAGGACCCGGCCTCGGTGGCGTACCAGACCGTCGAGAAGGCGATCCGCGACAACACCGAGATCGTGGTCATCGACACCGCCGGCCGCCTGCACACCAAGGCAGGCCTGATGGACGAGCTGACGAAGATCAAGCGCGTCGTCGAGAAGCAGACCGAGATCAGCGAGGTACTGCTCGTCCTCGACGCCACCACCGGGCAGAACGGCCTGGCCCAGGCGCAGGCGTTCATCGAGGGCGCCGGGGTCACCGGCCTCGTCATCACCAAGCTCGACGGCTCCGCGAAGGCCGGGTTCGTGCTCAGCGTGCAGGAGAAGACGGGCATCCCGATCAAGCTCATCGGGCAGGGCGAGGGCATCAACGACCTGACCGGTTTCACCCCGCACGTGTTCGTGCAGAACCTCGTCGGCTGATTCCGGGTACTGTCTCCGCAGTACAGGGATCGTCCAGGTACACCGGAAGGAGCCCTTTCAATGCCAGCACTCCTGATCATCGCGATCATCGTCGGCCTCGTCCTGCTCTTCAGCGGCATCTTCGTCGGTGCGCTGAAGTTCCTGCTGTGGGTCGGGATCGTCCTCATCATCCTGGCCGTCATCGGCTGGCTCCTCAGGAGCATCCGCGGTCGCGCATAGCGCTCGCGTCGCCCTGAACGGGCGGATGGACGAACGGGAGGCACGGTGCCAGCTGGCACCGTGCCTCCCGTCTGTCCGTGGTCGCGACCAGTGCCGCCAAAGCGACAGACTGCCGCGAACTGTCGGCGGAGATCTGTCGCTTTCGCGGACCGGTGGACGGCTTCAGACCGCCTGGCGACCCGGCGCCGCGTCGAGCAGGTGCGACAGGTGCTCGGGAACCGAGCCGCCGCGCGCGACCGTGGCGCGTGCCCACAGGCGTCCGGCGCGGTACGACGACCGGACGAGCGGGCCGGCGAGGACCCCGGCGAAGCCCATCTCCTCGGCGACCTCACGCAGCGCGACGAACTCCTCCGGCTTGACCCACCGCGCCACCGGCAGGTGCCGCGGCGACGGGCGGAGGTACTGCGTCAACGTGATGATGTCCGTGCCGGCGTCGAACAAGCGCTGCAGGGCGTCCTCGATCTCGATGCGCTCCTCGCCCATGCCGAGGATCAGGTTCGACTTCGTGACGAGTCCGGCGTCGCGGCCCTGCGTGATGACGTCGAGGGAGCGCTCGAACGTGAACGCCGGTCGGATCCGCTTGAAGATCCGCGGCACGGTCTCGACGTTGTGGGCGAAGACCTCGGGGCGGGCGTCGAACACCTGGCCGAGCTGGTCCGGGCGGCCGTTGAAGTCCGGCACCAGGATCTCGACGCCGGTGCCGGGGGAGTGCTCGTGGATCTGGCGGATGGTCTCGGCGTAGAGCCAGGAGCCGCCGTCCGGCAGGTCGTCGCGGGCGACGCCGGTCACTGTGGCGTACTTGAGTCCCATGGACACGACCGAGTCGGCGACCCGGCGGGGCTCGTCGCGGTCGAGCGGCTCGGGCTTGCCGGTGTCGATCTGGCAGAAGTCGCACCGGCGAGTGCACTGCGAGCCGCCGATCAGGAACGTGGCCTCGCGGTCCTCCCAGCACTCGAAGATGTTCGGGCAGCCGGCCTCCTGGCAGACGGTGTGCAGCTGCTTGTCCTTGACCAGGGCGGACAGCTCGCGGAACTCCGGGCCCTGGGTGGCGCGGGTCTTGATCCACCCGGGCTTCGTCTCGATCGGGGTCTCGGCGTTGCGGGCCTCGACGCGGAGCATCCGGCGGCCTTCGGGGGCGAGGGTCATACGAGGGTCTCCTGTCGTGCGGGCGCGGTGCTGGGGGACGTGGTGTCGGCGGTCGTGATGGGGGCCGTCGTGGTGCTCTGGGCGGCGCTGCCGATCCGCTGGCCGGTCCGCATGCCGTGCTCGGCGGCGCGGATGCGGTCGACCACGACGTCGGCGAGGTCGACGACCGTGACGGGGCGCCCGGCGGCGGCGCTCAGCGTCGTCACGCCGGCGTCGGCGATGCCGCACGGCACGATCGCGGCGTAGGCGTCGAGTGCGTTGTCGCAGTTGATCGCGATGCCGTGGGTCGTCACGCCCTCGGCGACGTGCAGGCCGATGGCGCCGACCTTGGCGGGCGGCGTGCCGGTCGTCGGCGCGGACCCGGGCGTCGGTACGGCCGTGGTCGTCGGCGCCGACCCGGACGTCCACGCGCCGCTCCGGCCGTCGATGCGCCGCGCTTCCACCCCGACGGTCGCCGCCGCGTCGATGATGACCTGCTCGAGGTCACGCACCCACGCCACGACGTCGAACGGAACGGCCAGTCGGACGATCGGGTAGGCCACGAGCTGTCCGGGGCCGTGCCAGGTGATGCGTCCGCCGCGGTCCACGTCGACCACCGGGGCTCCGTTCGTCGGCAGGTCGGACGGCTCGGTGCGTCGGCCGGCGGTGTACACGGACGGGTGCTCGCACAGCACGAGGGCCCCGGGGGAGCGGCCGGCGACGACGTCGGCGTGGAGGTCCCGCTGCAGCGCGAGTCCGTCGGCGTAGTCGAGCAGCCCGGCTGGCCGCACGATCTCGAGTTCCGGCATGCGAGCGAGCCTACGACGGTTTCTGGACGGAGTACAACAACGCGGACGACCTTGACCTGAACCGTGGTTGAGGGCTTCGGATGGCGGACATGGACATCCGCCAGGCACAGCTCGCCACCCGCTCGCTCGACGACACGGCCCGGTTCTGGGAACGGCTCGGGTGCCCGGTCGACCGCGCCGACGAATCGGTCGAGGTGCACGTGGGGTCGACGCGGCTCCTGTTCCGGGAGCTGCCGGGGATGACCGGTGCGCTGCACCTCGCGATCACGATCCCGGCGGGCACGTTCGCCGCGGCCGCGGCGTGGATCGCCGGGGTCGCGACGGTGCTGGTCGACGCCGACGGCCGTGACGAGTTCGAGGGCCCGCCGAACTGGAGCTCGCGATCGGTGTACTTCGAGGGTCCGGACCAGCAGCTGCTCGAACTGATCGAGCGACGGGACCTCGCCGCGGCCACACCCGCGTCCGGGCCCGCGTCCGCTGTTCCGCTTCTGTCCGTCAGCGAGGTCGGCATCGCCGTGCCCGACGTCCTCGGTGCCGTCGAGACACTGCGCCGCGCCGGACTCGAGCCCTACGCCAACCCAGCAGGCGAGGGCTTCGCCGCGGTCGGCAACGTCGACGGTCTCGTCATCCTGGTGCCGCCGGAGCGGCGCTGGTTCCCGACCGCTGACCGCCTGCCGTCGACCGCGCCGGTGGTCCTCGACGTCGGGCTGGACACCCCGGTCGAGCTCACCGAGGGGGTCGTGCTCCGCTGAGCCGTTCTGCGCCGCACCGCGCCAACCGCCCCGCTCCGCGCCGTCCGGTCGTGGTCAGCGCAGGCGGTCGAGCTCGCCGAGGAAGTACGCATCCGCTCGGGCGTACGCCTCGACCGAGGTGTTCTCGGGCGGCAGGTCGTCGAACGGCCGCGCCAGGTCGAGTTCCGCGTCGACGAAGCGGACGAGGACCTCGGGTGGGGTACCGGCGCCGAGCTCGCGCGTCCGTTCCTTCACCGCGATGAGTTCCGTCGTCGCCTCCGTCACCGCACGCTCGACCGTCGACTCGGCGAGCAGCGTCGGCAGGTCCATCGGTGGCATGGCGCTCTCCGGGTGGTCCCGCAGCCACCGGAGCGAGGCCGCGGTCCGGAGCACGTAGAAGAACCGCTTCAGCGTGATCTCGCGCTCGTACTGCCGCGCGGCGACGTGCAGGTAGTGCCGGCCGATGCGCCCCCGGTCGGCCACGCTCGCGACGAACGCCAGGAGCCGGTCGCGGAAGGCCTCGTCACCCGCGTACACGATCGGTGAGCGCAGCCACTCGCCGACCGTCGCGTTCCCGTTCACGGCGAGGCGGACCGTCTTCGCGAGGTCCCACCCGTTGACGTCGAACACCTTGTCCAGCGGTGTCTCGATGACGTCGCGGCTGGGCCAGAGCGACAGGTAGTCGTCGGACCGTCGCACGTACAGGAACCGGCAGTCGTAGTCGCTGTCGGGCGACGGGAAGCCCCAGGCGCGACTGCCGCTCTCGATCGCCCAGGGGATCGTCACACCGAGGTCGGACTGCAGGCGCGCGAGCCGCCCGTCGATCTCGGCGACCACCGCTGGGTCGAGGTCCTCTGGGACGGCGCGCATGCCTCGACGATACCGAGCGTCGGACACCGGATCAGGGAACCTGCTCGTGAACCAGTAGAATCGACGGATCATGGCGCAATTCGGTTCACTCTCCGATCGGCTGACCGAGACCTTCCGCAATCTGCGGAGCAAGGGTCGGCTGACTCCGTCCGACGTCGACGGCACCGTCCGCGAGATCCGGCGGGCGCTCCTCGACGCCGACGTCGCGCTCGAGGTCGTCAAGGCGTTCACCGCTTCCGTGCGCGAGCGTGCCCTCTCCGACGAGGTCAACCGCGCGCTGAACCCGGCGCAGCAGGTCGTCCAGATCGTCAACGAGGAACTCGTCGGCATCCTGGGCGGGCAGCAGCGTCGCCTCGAATTCGCGAAGAAGCCGCCGACGGTCATCATGCTCGCGGGTCTGCAGGGTGCCGGTAAGACCACCCTCGCCGGCAAGCTCGGCAAGTGGCTCAAGAAGGACGGCCACACCCCGATGCTCGTCGCGGCCGACCTCCAGCGTCCGAACGCCGTGCAGCAGCTGCAGGTCGTCGGCGAGCAGGCCGGCGTCCACGTCTTCGCGCCGGAGCCCGGCAACGGCGTCGGTGACCCGGTCAAGGTCGCCAAGAACGCCATCAAGGCCGCGGTCGACCAGCAGTACGACACCGTCATCGTGGACACCGCCGGTCGCCTCGGTGTGGACGCCGAGCTGATGAAGCAGGCCGCGAACATCCGCAAGGCCGTCGACCCCGACGAGGTCCTGTTCGTCATCGACGCGATGATCGGTCAGGACGCCGTCGTCACCGCCCGTGCCTTCCAAGAGGGCGTCGACTTCACCGGAGTCGTGCTGTCGAAGCTCGACGGCGACGCCCGCGGTGGTGCGGCACTCTCGGTGGCCAGCGTCACCGGCCGCCCGATCATGTTCGCCTCCACTGGCGAGGGGCTCGACGACTTCGAGCCGTTCCACCCGGACCGCATGGCGAGCCGCATCCTCGACCTCGGCGACATCATGTCGCTCATCGAGCAGGCCCAGTCGGCCTTCGACGAGGACGAAGCCCGCGCGGTCGCCGAGAAGATCGCGTCCGACTCGTTCACGCTGAACGACTTCCTGCAGCAGATGCAGCAGCTCCGCAAGGCCGGCTCGATCAAGGGCATGCTCGGCATGCTCCCGGGCGCCAAGGGCATGCGCGAGGCACTCGACAACTTCGACGAACGCGAGATCGTGCGCACCGAGGCGATCATCCAGTCGATGACGCCCAAGGAGCGCGAACTCCCGAAGCTCCTCAACGGCTCGCGCCGACTCCGCATCGCCAAGGGTGCCGGCTCCACGGTCACCGAGGTCAACGCCCTCGTGAACCGGTTCGAGCAGGCCGCGAAGATGATGAAGACCGTCGCCCGTGGTGGCGTGCCGCAGATGCCGGGCATGGGTCCGATCCCGGGCATGCACGGCGGCAAGAAGCAGCAGCAGGGCGGCAAGAAGAAGTCGAAGGTCGGCAACCCGGCCAAGCGTGCGGCGATCGCCGCCGGGACCGCTGCCGCTCCGCAGCAGGCGCCGAAGGGCTCCGGCCTCGGCCTCGGCGGTGCCGCCAAGGGCGGCAAGGCGCCGACCGAGGAAGAGCTCGCGAGCCTGCAGAAGTTCCTGGGTCGCTAGTCGCGATCCCCTGACGGACGGGAGGCCCGGTGCCAGCTGGCACCGGGCCTC
>NZ_JADKSB010000021.1:0-49353 GCF_015350935.1 Curtobacterium sp. VKM Ac-2887
CAATCACCACCGACCACACACCGGCCTCGGCGGCCAAACCCCATCAGATCGCGTTCACAACCTCACGGGGAACTACATCTAGGCCTCGCGTCGAACCCGGGTAACGGGTACCGGGTGCGCGCAGCCCTCGCCCTGTGCGGAGCACTGCCGGCGGGCATGCGAGTGCAGATCCTCCGCGACGAGTACGCCGCTGAGACCCGCAAGCACGCCATGCCCAGCTTCTTCTTCCTGCAGATGGAAACCTACGGCCGCCAACTCACGCGCCGGGACGACCTCGACGACGACACTCGTGCCGCGATCGCCGCGGCACGCACCATGCTCACCCGGTGGGAACGCAGAACAGGCGGCATCCCGCAGGACTCGTCTATGTCGGGCGTGACTGTCTTCGGTCTCACCCTCGGTCTGATGGTCTCCGCGACCTTCGTCTACTTGGCGGTGGCGGGCTTCATCCACGTTCCCGAGTTCCCCGTCCCGGGGTTGGGGGAGTAGATGCTGACCTGGCTTTGGTTGCTGTTCCTCGCCGCCGGCGTTGCGACGATCATCGTCGGTGCTCGCCGTGCGACAGACGCCGATGGACGCATCCCCCGCGGGAGCGAGCCGTGGCGTGCGGTGTTCACCGGGCTTGGCCTGTTCGTAATCGGTCAGGTGTTCCTGATCGTCGATGGCGCCATGCACGGCGACGTCGGCCGGTCGGTGTCGGGCGCGGTGGCGTTCCTGTTGCCCGTGGTCACCACTGTGTACGTAGTCCGCCGAAACCGGAAGCGGCAGAAGTGAGCGCCGGTCGGAAGGTATCCGAGGAGGTGGCCGGTGATGAGTGATCGCGACCGTAAACGCTCTCTGGTCCGAGGTGGGGTGCTCATCGCACTCGCCATCGCGATGGTGCTCGTGACCATCAACACCATCGTGCGGGGCCCGTTCGGAGATGCCGGCGCGTGGGTGGTGACAGTGGTGTTTGTCCAGGTGTTGACTGTGCTGCTGCTCGCAGCACTCGGCTGGTCCGATCTTCGCGGACCACGTGACCGCCGTGGGCGAAGAGACTGACGCTAACACCGGGCAACCCGCTGCGAGACAGTTGCGGTTGGTAGAATCGTTCACGAGCAGGGGAGCCCTGATGAGCATCAGCACCACGCACCGAACCACCGGCAAGGCCGACGTCGACGAACGTCGCCGCCGTGTCGAGGCCGCCGCGCACAGCGGGGAGATGGAAGGCCTGACGATCACGCCGGCCACCCGTGGGGATGCCGAGGACTACGTCGCCGGGACGATCAGCTCCACCGAGCTCGTGCGTCGCGTCCGTGCTCGCTACGGGCTCCGCTGAGCGTCGTCGCATAGGAGTCGGTGTGAACGCACACGACCCATACATCGACCCGGACACGGGGATCCTCCGCAACCTCGTCGGCGCTCGAACGCAGGCTGAACTCGACCGCGCTGAGGCCGACCTCACCGCTGTCCGCGCCATCGAGCTGATCGACCGTCCGCCGGCGCCGACCGGTGACCTGGATGAGCTCCGCGGCATTCACCGGGCACTGTTCCAGGACGTCTACGACTGGGCGGGAGAGACCCGGACGATCGACATGCGCAAGAACGTCGACGGCGCCGAGCTGTTCCTTCCGCAGTTCCAGATCGAGCGCGCAGCAGGGTTCGCCGCCGAAGAGCTCCGCGCCGACAACATGCTCCGCGGCCTCGACCGCGACCGGTTCGTGGACCGGCTGGCCTACCACTACGACCAGTTCAACTACATCCACCCAGCCCGCGAGGGGAATGGGCGAACCGGCCGACTGTTCTGGGACCGTGTGAGCCGCGACGCCGGCTACGCTCTCGACTGGCGCGACGTCGCCGGCCGGGAGAACGACCACGCGTCCCGCACCGCGTCCGAACAGGGCGACCTCACCCCGCTGCGGAGCATGTTTGATCGCATCGCCGTTCCCCTCGAGCGCGGCAACGACGAACGGACCACCCGCTTCGATCGACTCGCGATCCACCGACGACCGCGCGAGCACGACGACCGAGAACTCGACTTCGACCGGTGAGCGGCCGCACCCCACTCAGCGCCGCGGAACGGTTCTGGTCCCACGTCGTCCAGGGACCGACACCGACGGACTGTTGGATCTGGACGGGAGCGGTAGGTGACGACGGCTACGGCCGATTCTGGCTGCCGCAGCCCGACGGCGGTCAGCGCGCCATGCGGCCGCAACGCTGGCTCTACGAACACCTGACTGGTACGGCGCTGACCCCGTCGACGCTGCTGCTGCACGCGTGCGACGTGCCGCTGTGCGTCCACGTCGACGCCGACCTGTCGGTGTCGCACCTAGCACCCGGAACGCATCGGGGGAACATGCTCGAGCGGGTGCAGCGCGGCCGCCACCGAAACGCATCGACGGCGCTCCGCACGATCAGCTTCCCCCGCTCAGAACGCGTCCGGTTGTCGCGTGAGCTCCGTGAGGCGTTCCGGGACCACGGGTGGGACGGCGACGCGGTGCGTGCGTGCAAGACAGGGATCACGGCCACCACACCAACGTTGTGGTGAGCATCGCTGTCGGTCGCCGGCAGTAGCGTCACCGCAACCGACGAGGGGACACCGACCATGACCAACTACGCACCGTCCCAGTGGGCGCCGCAGCAGCCGACCTACCTGCCACGCCGAGGGACGACCGTGTCCCGCTGGAGCGTCTTCCTCGGCATCCAGTCGATCCTGTTCGGCCTCATCATCCCCATCCCGGTCCTGGCGATCGTGTTCGGCATCGCCGGGCTCGCCCGTGGCACGGACGTGCCCGGCCGTGCCACCGCCGGCATCGTGCTCGGCTGGTCATGCTTGACGTTCTGGGGCGGCTTCATCGCCCTCTGCGTGTGGTGGTGGGCGACCAGTCGAATCTAACGGCCACAGCCAACGACGCAGCCCCCGACCACATGTGGTCGGGGGCTGCGTCGTTCGTTCGATTCGCGTCTGTCCGTTACGCGGCGTACGACTCGGTACCGGCCTCAACCGGGCTGCCGCCGCTATCGGCCTGCGCCTCGTCGGTGACGTCGTCGCTGCTCGTCTCGGCGGCGGGTGCGGCCTTGGTCTTGGCTCGCTTCACGTCGCGGACGGAGATCCCGAGACGTTCGGCGACTTCGTCGCGCGTGACCTTGGTGTCGAGCATCCGGCCGATGATCGTCTGTGAGCGCTGTTCCGCTTCGACGACCGCGGCGGCGGCCTCGTCGCGGATCTTCTGGATGCGCGCTTCGGCGTCCTCATTGATCCCGTCGACGGCGTCGGCCGCGACGAAGTATTCGGCGGCGAGCTCTTCGAGCTGTTCCTGCCGGCGGCGGAACTCCGCCGCCCGTTCCACGGCCCGCTCGCGTGCGGCCTTGCGCGCGGCAGCCTGCTTCCCTGACGTCCGAACCTGAGCCATCTCGTTCCCCAATCCCTAACGGCCACCACCCGTCCGATTCGGGCGGCACCGCCCTACCGACGGTGCATGCGGCGCTCCTGTCATCGCCCAGCCTACCGCGCGCCAGCGGCGCGGACGGTGACAGTCATCGACCCGGATGCTGCCGGCCCGACGCTCCTCGTTCCTCGTCGCTGGCCGCAGCTCCCGGTCTCCACCTGTCTACCGCGGTCGTTTCCGACCTGCCCCGTCTCTCTCCCTGAGGACTGCGCTCGTTCCTCACCCAGTCCTCAGGTCATCAACGCGTCACACCTCTGGCATTACAAATGAATGAGGGTAGACTCGGCCCATGTTGACCGCGTCGGGGGCCGAGGTACACGCCACCACGGCGACCATCGGCGGGCTCTCGCAGGGCGGTGTCCGCGCATGATGACGATGCACGTCCTGTCCGCTGGCGACGGGTACACGTACTACACCTCCGAGGTCGCAACCGGGGACGCACGCCGCGACCACGACCGCGAGCTCGGCGACTACTACACCGCCGACGGCAACCCTCCCGGCCGCTGGATGGGCGGCGGGACAGAAGTCCTTGGCGTCTCCGGGACCGTCACCGAGGCGCAGATGAAGGCGCTCTTTGGTGAGGGATTGCACCCCGACGCGGACCGCATCATCGAGGAAGCGATCGCTGACGGGAAGACTGCTAAGCAGGCGCAGGAGGCCGCGAAACTCGGCCGGTCGTACTACGCGTACAAGGCCGACGAGAACTCGCTGCAGGGGCGCATCCAGGCCGGCTACGACACGTTCCAGCGGGTCAATGCGCACGAACCCGACGCTGAGGAGCGCCGTCTGATTCGCGCCCGCGAGGGTGCGCAGGCGTTCCGCGACGCGAAGGGACGGGAGCCGTCCGATAAGGAAGAGCTCGGGAAGTTCATCACCGCTGCCACCCGTCCGAACCAGCAGGCTGTTGCCGGGTTCGACCTTGTCTGCTCACCCCCGAAGAGTGTGTCTGTGCTGTGGGCGCTCGGCGACGAGGACACCAGGAAGGCGATCGAGGCGGCGCAGGACACTGCCGTCCGCGACACCATCGCCTACCTCGAGCAGCACGCACTCGCGACCCGCGCCGGTACGAACGGTGTCGCACAGCTCGCCGTCGAAGGCGGAATCACAGCGACGGTGTTCCGCCACTTCGAGTCCCGCAACGGCGACCCGCAGCTGCACGATCACGTGGTGATCGCCAACAAGGCGAAGGGCTCCGACGGGAAGTGGCGGACCGTCGATTCGAAGCTGATGTTCCGCGAGGCCGTCGGCGCCTCGGAGTTCTTCAACGCCACCATCGTGTCCGAGGTGTGCGAACGGCTCGGCGTGACCAGCGTTGCCCGGGAGCCGTCTCCGGGGAAGCGATCGGTGATGGAGATCGCGGGCGTGAACCCCGACGAGATCGACATGTTCTCCTCCCGGTCCGCCACCATCCGACAGACCACGGAACGCCTCGTCGCGGAGTATCAACGAGACCACGGCCGCGCTCCGGACGACAAGGCACGGATCAAGCTCGCGCAGCAGGCGACGTTGGAATCCCGCCCACAGAAGGAGCACGTCCGCTCCCCGCAGGCCACCCGCGAAGCAGCGCAGGCCCGCGTCGACCCCGCCCGAGTCGCCACGATCGTCGCCGACGCGCGAGCGATCGCGCAGCAGCAGAGCACCACCGAGCGCACGCCGATCGACGTCCGGGAGGCGACTCGCCAGGTGCTCCGCGAGGTCGAGGACCGCAACGCCGTCTGGGGCGCGAACATCGTCCGCAGCCAAGCACGGCACTGGGTGTCCGAGCGGGTCCGCGATCGCGCGATCGCGCAACCGCTCGTCGACAGCATCGTCGACGCGGCGCTCCGCGACTCCGTGTCGCTCACCCCGCCGTCCCCGCACGCCGGCTTCCAACCGCTTACGAAGGGCGCCGCGGGCGAGACGCACCTCGAGCACAAGGGCAAGACGCTCTACACATCCCGGGCCATCCTCGCCGCCGAGGACGGCCTCCTCGACGCCGCGCGCACCCGCACCATGCGCCCCATCGAGATCGACGTGTTCGAGCGTGCGGCCGCAGCACACGAGGGCCCCCTCGACGCTGGGCAGCGGGACCTCGCCCGTGCGTTTGCGACATCGGACCTGGAGCTCGTCGCCGGGATCGGACCGGCCGGCGCCGGGAAGACCACCGCGCTGCGGCTCGCAGCCGACGCCCTCGACGCCGGCGGCGTCCGCATGATCGGACTCGCCCCATCCGCGCCGGCAGCGTCGGTGCTCTCCGACGCCGTCGGCATCGAGGCGACCACCCTGCACGGCTTCCTCGTCGCCCACCAGCAGGACGAGGTCCCCGAGAAGTACGCCCTCCACCCAGGCGACGTGATCGTGGTCGACGAGGCCGGCATGGCCGGCACCCGTCGCCTCCGCGACGTCCTCGAACTGGCGCAGGAACACGGCGCACACGTCCGCCTGATCGGTGACGATCGGCAGCTCTCCGCCGTCGAAGCAGGCGGCGCGCTCCGGCTCATCGACCGTGAAGTGGGATCCGTCCGCCTCGAGCACGTGCACCGGTTCCGGGACGCTGCCGAGGCCGACGCGTCGCTGCGGCTCCGCGATCCGCTGCGCCCCGGGGACCCGTTCGCCTGGTACCAGGAGCACGGCCGCATCGTCGGCGGGTCGATGGAGAAGATGACGGACCTGGTGTTCCAGGACTGGCAGCACGACACCGCCGCCGGCGTCGACTCCCTCATGCTCGCCCCGACCGCGGACAGCGTCGCCGAGCTCAACGCCCGCGCGCAGGCGTTCCGGATGACCGGCGGCGACGTCGACACGACCCGGTCCGTTGACCTCCGCGACGGCCTGTCGGCGCACGTCGGCGACCTGGTGGCCACCCGACGCAACGAATCGTCTCTGCGGATCCAGAACGGCCGAGACCGGGTCAAGAACGGTGACCTGTGGCACGTCACCGCCGTCGGCGATGACGGTTCCCTGACGGTGGCCCACAAGCAGCACGGCGCACCCGTGGTTCTGCCCGCCGGCTACGTCGCTCAGCACGTCGAACTTGGCTACGCCCGCACCATCAGCCGCTCCCAGGGCCTCACCACGGAACGCACCCACGTGCTCGGCACCGCCGCGATGAGCCGCGAGGACGCTTACACCGCCCTGTCCCGCGGGAAGGAGCGCAACGAGCTGTACCTGGTGCTCGAGGACGCGGAGACCGTCCCCGACGCCCTCGAGCAGATCGCGGACCGCTCCGAACGGCTCCTGTCCGCCCACGAGACCATCCGCGTCGAACAGGACCGCGTCGACGACGTCGTCACCCTCATTGATGAGCACGCGTACGTCGCCGAACGCGCCGACGAGATCCGCGCCGGCGCCATCGTCGAACGTGCCCTCGGTGACGAGCTCGCCACGTCCCTCGAGGGGCAGGAATCGTGGGGCGCCCTCGCCGCGTCGCTCCGCCACGCAGAGGACTACGGCCACGACCCCATCAAGACCCTCCGCGACGCATACGGACAGCGCGAGCTCGCCACCGCAGACGACGTGCCGGCGGTGCTGCACTGGCGCATCGAGAAGGCCCTCGAGGGCATCGACCAGCCCATCGTCCGCGTCGTCGATCGACCCGCCGTCGACGGGGTGCCGGCGTGGATCGCTGACGGCCGCCGCCACCAGGACGAACTCCTCCCGACCGAGTGGCGCGACCACCTCGCCGAGCGGCACCACTACATCGGTGCCCGACTGAAGGAACGCGGCGCTGCCCTCGCCCTCGAGCAGCCAGCGTGGACGCAAGGCCTCGGACGGCTCCCGTCCGAGCCGTGGCGGATGTTCGACTGGCACCGCACCGCGGCCGAGGTCGACGTCCTCCGCACCAAGTACCGCATCGACCCGTCCGAACCGCAGGCCGTCCCGGAGATGCTTCGCGGGAACCCAGTCGCCGACCACCTGCAGGAACGCGTGACCGCGCTCCACAAGGCAGCCGCGCTGTCGACCGCGCCGGAAGTGGAACCGTCGACGCGGGAGCACTACCAGCAGCACGCACAGGAGGTCGCCGGAACCGCACGTCAGGCGATCCTCGACCGCGCGCAGACGCAGATCCAGGACGCAACGACCGCAGCACGCCGAATCACCTCGGAAGGAAGCATCATGAGCGACCCCATCGACGACACCCTCGACCACGTCGGCCGCCACGCTGGCCGCGCCGGCCAGACCGTCGCGAACGAGCTTGGCCGCACCCTGCAGCGCGCCAACGACGAACGTCGCCGGCAGCAGCAGGACGCCCAACGGAAGGCAGAACGTGACGCCGAGTACGCCGCCCGCGACGCCCAGCGCAAGGCCGACCGCGAACGGCAGCAGGCTGAGCGCGCTGCCGCCCGCCACGCTGGCGACCCGGCGACTATGCCGAAGTGGGAACGCGACGCCACGAACATGCCGCCAGCCACCGCGGACGGCATCACGCCGGCATGGGAACGCGACGCAACAAACCAGCCGCCCGAGCAGTACACCCGTCACACCGACGGCACGGCCGCGCCGGCACCTGCGGCACGTGAGCAGGACGCCCCCACCCAGCAGCAGTCGTCGCCGGCAGTGGAGCAGCAGCACCGGGAGCAGCAGCTGCGCGATCAGCAGCACCGCGAACGGGAGCAGCAGCGCACTCACGACCTTGAGCGCGGCGGCGACGAACGAGAGCGGTAGCCAACGCATGCTCAAACTCCGGCCGGTGTTCCAAACGCAGGACTATCGGAGCCCGTTCGACCTCACCATCGAGGGGTACACCAACCGGTGGTGGGACCTCCGTCGTTCCCGTATCGGCGACTCCCACTACGACTGGTTCGTTTTCGATGAGGGCGGCACCGAGGTGGCCCGCGCCGAGGCCGACCCGGACGCGCGGATCGAGTCTGACTATGTAGGACTCACAACACCGCGGGACGTGGTCGACGTCATCTTCTTTGAAGTGCGTTCCGAGTACCGCCGACGCGGAATCGGGACCGATGCAGCAGCGCTCCTTGTCGACCAGTACCCAGACCGTGACCTGATCGCGTTCTCTGAGCAAGCTGACGAGTTCTGGACGTCATCCGATTGGTCTCTACATCAACGCGTCGACGGCGACCGTGCCTACCGGCCACTGTTCGTGCATCACCACATGAGGGAGTGACGATGACAACGACCCCACCCCGATGGCGTGTTCTGCTGGACGCAGTGTTCGCACCACAGCTTGACGCCCTTGGGGTTGAGCCAGTACCAGCGGACAAGAACCGGACCGGCCTGCGGGTCGCCGTGTGGATCGCGATCGTCGGACTCTTCCTCCTGGGATGGGGTGCTGGCACCGGCGCCGCGATCGCCACCCTGTTCGGCTGGGTACCGAACCCACCACCTCTGACGAACGACCCAGTGAGCCTGCAGACGCAAGTCACGCACATCGCCTCACAGCTGCTCGTGGCCAGCTTCGCGGGCTGGGCGATGTTCGCATGGAAGCGCCCCCGCAGGCCGATTCCGTTCTCGCACGGCCTTGCAACCGTGCCGGTCTACATCCTGACGATGGCGCTCGGGTTCATTCTCGTCGGTGTGGTCTCCACCGTGCTGCAGCTTCCCCAGCACGATTACCCCTGGGCACCCGTGTCTGCTGGCCCCGCGTTCGCGCTCGCCACAATCGACAGCGCCCTCCCGGGCCCGGCGGAAGAGCTTGCTCTCCTTGGCCTCGTCGTGGTCGGTCTGCGCAGAGCGGGCTACTCCTGGGGAATCGTCTACCTGGTGGCCATCGCTGTCCGCGTCCCGTTTCACCTCTACTACGGGTGGGGTGCGATCGCGATCGCGGTGTGGCCCGCGATCGCGGTGTACCTCTACCGACGGTCCGGTGCGATCTGGGGCCTGGTGGTTGGCCATGCACTCTGGGATCTCACGTCTTTCCTGACCGTGCACACGCAGTGGCCTGCAGTTGAGCTCCGGATGGAGGCTGCCGGAATCGGCGCGGTAGTTCTCCTGTTCATTCTGCTCAAGCGGGTGCCGGCACCCGCGACAGCTCTGCCACCGCCCGCTGGCTAATCCACCGCACGTGCAACGGCCCGGTACCTATCTGGAAGGTGCCGGGCCGTTATTCGTCGGGGTCGCTACAACGTCCATCCGTTCGTCGGTGTGGCGACCGTGAGGAACGGCGTCTGCTTCGGCGTGCCATCGCCGTGGTGTTCCTTCGGCGTGCAGAACCGCAACGGCCCTCGTGCACGGTCGAAGACGCGAGAGGCGTGGTGGTCCCAGTGATGAATCCACCACTGCGACAACGCCTGCCCGTCGCCGTCGCGCGCGAGCTCAACCGCCTTCCCGTGGGCAAGCCAGGAGACGTAGAGCCGCTGCACGACCTCAGGGTGTTCCCACCACCGTGGGCACCACGGGATCTCGCCGCGCTTCTCTACGCCGAACCCCTCCATCTTCGCCAGCTTCTCCACAACCCAGCGGACGAAGCCCTCCGTCTCCGCAGTGCGGTCCACCGGCGCATCGTCGTGTGGCGGTGGTGCCCCGTCCTCCGGTGGTGGCGCGTCGACATCGGAGGGCTGGGACAGGTCGGGCCAGGTATCAAACGGGCTGGACATCGCGGATCTCCTCGGTCTCTTCCACATCGCGCGCAGCCGGCTTCACGTCGCCGATGCGCTCCTTGAGCTTTTTGTCCCGGAACCACGGTGTGGTCTTGACCAGCACCGGGCGGGCGCCGGGGACGCTGATGACGGCTCGCCAGAACGGCAGCCCTTCCAGGTCGCCGGCGGTCATGATCGGCCGTACCTGGGTGCTGGTCGACGTCGACCGATTGTTGCTGCCGGCGGAGTACGACTTGGTGACTTCCTTGAACGTCCCGATGCTGTCGGAGAGGCGTCGGAGGAAGTCGCCCTGCGCGCTCTCGCCGCCGCCGTAGATGCGGATCCCGGCGGCGTTCCACATCGCGTTCATCGCTTCGGCGCCGAACTCCTTCACGCCCTGCGCCCAGGACTGGAAGTAGGACGACAGCGCGATGCCGTAGCCGCCGTAGTACGAGTACAGATCCGGCAGTTCTGGCCACTTCACCACGTTCGCGCACTCGTCGAGCTCCACCACGAACGGGGTCTCCAACCGGCCGCCGCTGTCCTCGGCGAGCTGCTCCGCGGCCTTACAGACCGCCCGCACCAGCGCGGTCAGGAACGCCGACGACGCGGCCGTGCCCTTTTTCGACAGCAGGATCAGCGTGTCCTTGCTCCGGACGAACGCCTCCGGGTCGAACCGGCGGATCCCGGGTGCGTTCGTCCACGCCATCGCCTGGTCGTTGCTGAGTGCACTCGCCATCCGCTGCGCGGTGGCGTAGACGCTCTTCCGGGTGCGGTCGTACTGCTCCTCCATGCCCTTCATCGCCATCGCCGCCGACGGGTCCCCGGACCGATCGAGAATGTCGAGGATCTCCCCGCCGCCAGTCTCGGTGTTCAACCAGCCGTGCACGTCCGCGAGGGTTCTGTTCGTCCGTGCCGCGGCGAGCAACGCGAACGCGAGGAGGCTCTTGCCCTGCGGGTCGAACTGCGCGTCGGTCTTCGCCCCCTTGGGCTTCGTCGCGGTCTCGAAGATCTCCGCGAGCTCGTCCGCGTCGTCGCGGGTGCGGATCCCCATCAGCGGGTTGAAGACGAAGTCCGGGCGGGTGTCTTTCCGGTAGATCCGCTGCGGGTCGAACACCCACGCGGTGCTCTCGGGCCTGCCCGCGATGATCTCCCGCACCCCGTCGATGCGGCGGGAGGTGAACATCGCAGCTCCCGGGGCGTTGACCATCTTCGGGATCACCTGGCCGCTGGTCTTTCCGCGTCCTGGCCCCATCAACGCCATGCACGTGTCACGCCACCCCTGGAAGATCGGCCCACCGTGTACGAGGGTGCCCACCTGCTGCCCGGGGGCAAGGCCCACCGCGTTCGGGTGCAGTCGCAGTGCTTCTTTCCGTCTGGCCGGGTACTTCGCCGCGCGAATGTCGTTGCGGTGCAGCATCTTCGACTGCAGGTGATCCATCGCCCCATTGCCGGCCTTCCGGACTGCCAGCAACACCGCGGCCGCGATCACCACCACCACCGCGGCGATGAGCAGCGCAGTACCCCACCACGGCCACTGGAACTGTTCGATCGCGGTCTGGAACGGGTCGGGTGTCGTCGTCTTCATCAGTTGCTCCCCTTGCTCGTGCACCCCGTCAGGATGCGATTCAGTGCGCCCTCATCTGCGGTCGCGATCGACAGCCGCCACTTCGTGGCCACGGTCACGAACGACGCCGCGTAGCTGCAGGCGTCGCCAGTGTTCGCCGGCATCCACTCCGCGGGCCCGAAGTCGGACTTCTCTTCGTTCGCGGGCCCGTCGACGGCGACGAGGTTCGCCGCCTGGTCGTTGGCGAACCGCTCCCGCTCCTCGGGCGTCCACGACGCGGCGCCGTGCCGCCACGCGTAGGCGAGCGGGACGCGGTGGTCGATCTGCACGGCCAGGCTCGACGTGTTCCCCCGCTCGAAGACGATCGTGCGACCCGTGTACGGGTCGTGGAGCGTCCCGGAGAGCACCACGCACCCGTTGGTGCCCGGCTTCGTCACGACGGCCGTGAGGTCGCGCCGGAGCACGTCGTTGCGTGTGTCGCAGCCGTTTCGGTCGGTGTCGGCCCACGCCTGCCCGAACGCGTCCCGGTCGTAGCGTGCCGGCACGTACGCATCCGATACCGGCAGTGCGCGGAGATCCTGCAGCGCATCTGCCACCTGGGCCGCGGACACCGTGCTCGAAGCCGATGGCTGCGCCGTGGACGGTGTGGGCAGGCTGTCGCCGGTGGCGACGTCCTGGTGCACGTACGGGGCGGCGATCGCGGCGACGCCGGCGGCCGCGATTAGGAGCGCCGCGGTGACGAGCTGCTGCTGCGTGCGGCGTCTCATTGAGGGTCCCCTTCCCGGTCCATAGCTTCTGCGACGATTTGCCGGACGCGGCGCCGGGACAGCCCGGACGCTTCCGCAGCTCCCCGCTGGCCGAGGACCTCGACCGCGGCGACGATCACCGCGTCACGGTCCCGTCGGGCTTCCTGGTACGTATCGACGACGTCGCGCACCGTTCCCGCGACCGTTGCAACGGAACGACTGAATCCGGGCATCGTCACCACATCCGAACAGTCAGCGGCTCGGACCCGTCCGGGTCGACGACCTGGAACGGACGCGCGCCGAGCTGCTCGAACGGGGTCCGCTCGAGCAGGGTGTGCACCTCGGCGTTCATCCACGTGAGGATCTGCGCCAGCGTGTGATGCGGGGCGGGGTCCTGCAGCGTTGACACGACTCCCGCACCGGCGGTGAGGGCCCACGTGTCTTTGGCGCACTGCACGGCCGTCAAACGGGCGGTGGCGGCGTCTGCGGGGCTGTCGTCGACAACGCGGTGCGAGAG
Organism: Curtobacterium sp. VKM Ac-2887; assembly: GCF_015350935.1. NCBI lineage: Bacteria > Bacillati > Actinomycetota > Actinomycetes > Micrococcales > Microbacteriaceae > Curtobacterium > Curtobacterium sp. VKM Ac-2887. The sequence goes on from NZ_JADKSB010000021.1 coordinate 12,774, forward strand.
GGTGTTCTGCCAGGACACTCGGAACCCGCGGAGGTCCAACCGGCCGCCGGTGAGCGGCACCTGCCAGGCCGGAACGTCTGGTCCTGTCCAGAGCGCCACGGCGGGCACGTCTCGCAGGCCCCGCGCGTCGAGCTCTCTGCCGGTCGCGAAGCGGAGCACCGGTTCTGCCGGCACGAGTGCGTCGACCTGGTCGAGGACCTCAGCGACACTGCCGAAGCGGCGCTCGAGCGTCGCGGCGTGCTGGTAGCGGCCGTCCGCGCCGAGGTGGACGACGTCGACCGTGTCACCGTCGACGAGTGCGACGACGTCGGGCGGGGTCTCCCGCTCGAGCGGGGAGAACATCGCCCCGTGCTGCGCGGTCCAGCCGTTCCACGTCACCACGGTTCCCGCCTCGAGCACGTCGAGGTCCTCGAGCGTCACCGCGGCCGCGTCCAACCGGGCACCCACGGCGGTCACGACCGGAACCCGTTGCGCTGGTCGATGACTGCCCACACGGCTGCCGTGAGCAGTGCTGCGACGACGGCGACAAGGGCGCCGGCGTAGAGGAACCCGGATGGTGTCCAGGCGGCCTGCCATGCGCCGTCGGCCGCGTGCGCGCCGAGGAAGGCACGGCTGACCCTGGCGGCGAACAGCAGCGCGAACACCCACATGGTGACGCCGGCGGCGAATCCGACTGTGGTGTTCCGGCCGAGGATCAGCAGCCGCCGCGGCCACGGGGACCGGGGCGGGGTCTGGTGGAGGTGTCCGGTGCTCATGGTGTGCTCCTTCGCGGGGTCGGTACGTGGGTGGTGTGTGGTTAGAGTCCGTCGACGGGGCGCCAGACCTGGTCGTTGGGGGTGCCCCAGACCTTTTGGATCTTCACGACGTCGCCGGGCTTCGGAGCGGCGATCATCATGTCGCCGCCGAGGCTGATGCCGACGTGCCAGGCGTCGTTACCGCCCCAGAAGATGAGGTCGCCGGGCTGCGCTTCGGAGAGGGGGTGCATCTGCCCTCGAGCGACGCCGTTGCGCCACTGGGTGGTCGCGGAGTGGCCGGCGTCGATGTTGATACCGATCTGCGCGTAGGCGACCTTGGTCAGCCCGGAGCAGTCCCACACGTTCGGTCCGGCGCCGCCGAGGACGTAGTCCTCACCGAGCTGCTCCTTGGCGAACCCGATGACCTGGTTGATCTTGTCCGCGTGCGGCCCGGTCGCCTTCTGCTCGCCTGGTGCGAGTGCGGTGTTCCCGACACCGCCGCTGGCAGCGCCGGCACTCGCGCCGGCGGTGCAGGTCGCCCCTTCGGTGGTCTGCGAGATCGTGGAGACGGTCACGCCGGAGAGGGCGTTGAGCATCTCGACCGCGTAGGCCGACTTCGTCGCGTATGCGTCGGGGAATGCGGACCCCTCGACTGCTTGCGCGGCTTCACCCGGCGCCATGCTGTCCCAGCCGGGGACCTTCACGAGGCGTTCGTAGAACAGGTTGATCGCGTAGTCGATGTCCGTGACCTGCGCCAGGGTGCCCCACCCCATCGAGGGGCGCATCTGGAACAGGCCGGCGGAGTCGCGGTCGCCGCCGGAGAGGTTGTTGAGGGTGGACTCGGTCATCGCAGCCATGAGCGCGGTCTGCTGCGCGTGCCGAGTCAGGCCCCGCTCCTTGCCGATGGAGATGATCGCCGCGGCGTTCTTCACCTGGTCGCCGGAGTACGGGCCGACCTTCGCCGGCAGGGTGCCCTTCTGCACCGACACGGCGGTCCCGGACACGGTCCCGGCTGCACCGCAGGTGGCGGCCGCGGCCTGGTCGTCGTCACCGGCGCCGGTGATGATGGTGAACAGCACCACCACGACCACGACGATGCCGATGATCGGCGCGAGTGCGAGGAGTGCGAGCATCCCGCCCTTGCCGCCCATGACCTACTCCTGCCCGCCGGCGTTGATGTAGGACACCAACCACGGATCCGCGGCAGTGTCCCGGTGCAGCGTCACCGTCACCGGACCACCCTGGGCGGCGGTGAACTGGTACGCGCGGTCCGCTGTCGTCTGCTGGTCCCCGACCGGGGTCCCGTCGTCGTGGATGCCGGCGCAGGGCACGTTGCCCGGGCGCACGGCCGAGTACAGCTGCCACGCGTCCGGCGTCAGGTACGGGGTGAGGGAGCGCTGCCAGGTGTTCTTCGATGCGGTGGGCTGGCAGAACCGGTCCGCGACCGTGTGCGCCACCTCCCCACTCGAGGGCGCAGCGGAGCGCGTCGGGATCGGCGTCGACGACGCGGCCGCACGGCCGTGGCCACGCTGCTGCAAGTGAGCGGCGATGATGATCACCGCGACCGCGATCGCGACGACGCCGATGATGGCGAATGCGATCAGGATCCGCTTCCGCGTCATGGCGCCACCACCAGCCACACCACGATCGGGACAACCACGACGGGCGAGAGCAGCAGGGCGAGGTCCAGCCACCGCCCGCTGGCGGGCTCCCCCCACTGTGCGGTGCATCCACCGGGCACTCGCTGCGATCGGAGGCACATCTGGTTCAGAGCCCCTTTGCCACGGCGGCGCCGGCGGCGAGCCATGCGAGCTTGGTGGGCTCCTGCAGGGCGTCGTAGTTGATGATCCGGGCCTTGAGCCCGGCGTCGTACGGGATCGTCAGCACGTCGCGGCCGAGGCCGGCGTCCCGGAACCGGCGCACCTGCTCGGCAACCTTCTGCGGCTTCACGTCGCTGGTCTCCACCCCGACGATCACGACGGCCTTCTCGGCGAGCTCCCGGTAGCGGCCGCCGGCGTCGACGAGCTGCTCGAGCAGGAGCGCTGCGGACTCGCAGAACTTGTCGTCGGTGGTCGTCGGGACGACGAGCTGATCCGTGCGGTCAAGGCCCGCGAGCCACATCGGGTCGGTCTCGTCGTTGCCGGAGTCGATGAGGACGAGCCGGTAGAACTTCGTCAGCACCTTGTGCACCCGGTCCACCGTTTCGGCGCCGAACCGCTGCGCGGAGGCGAGGATGTCCGGCTTGGACTTCAGGACGTCGTATCGGTCGCGGGTCTGGTGGTGGACGTACTCGGCCATGTCGGCCGAGCGTGCTTCTGTGCCGAGGAGGCGGTCGATTTCGGGGAGGAGGTCGAGCACGGATGCGTTGTGGTTGGCGGACTCCGTCGACCAGCCGAGGGTGCCGCGGGTCTGGTTGTTGTCCCATGCCACCGTCGGCGCTCCGGAGTGGCGGGTGAGGACGATCGACAGCAGCACCGTCGCGAGGGTCTTCCCGGCGCCGCCCTTGCCGTTGGCGACCATGATCGTGCGCGGGCCGACGTGGTGCTGGCTGACCAGGTGCACCCACTCCCGGTACAGCCTCTCCGCCGCCGACGGGGACACCTTGATGCCCATGCGGGCCAGCAGGCCTCGGAAGCCCTGCTTCGCGGGCTCTTCCACGGTCTCCTGCGTCAGGAACGACTCCCGTGCCTCACGACGTGTCACGGGGGCTTCATCAACCACCGCGATCGGCGGCGACACGGGGACGGCGGTCGGTGCTGCGGCGGTTTCCTGCCCACGGTTCGCGGCGGCCGCGCCGAGCCACGGCGACGTCGACGCCGCTGCCGGCGCCTGGCGTGCCGGCTGGACGTCGTGGCCGCCGTCGACGGTGCCGGTGACGGGGGCGATCGCGCCGTGGCCGTCGATGCTGAACAGAGTGTCCTGCCCGGTGGCGCGGTCGTGGCTGCGGACCACGACGGCGTTGCCGAGGTTCCCGGCGACGTCGCGGAGCCAGTCCATCGCGTCGGGGTAGGCGGTGTCGCCAGTGAAAGCGACGTCGCCGATGGTGAGGGTGCCTTCATCGGCGATGAGGGTGTAGTCGACGTGCACGGTGCTGTTCGGCATGAGCGGTTCGTCCTTGTCTGCTCGAGCGGATACGTACGTGGGGGTGTCAGTCGCGGAGGCGAGCGTCGGTGTCGTGGACCGCCATCTGCGTGGCGGTGCGGAGCATCTTCACGGGGATCCCGACCCGCTCGCTGATCTTCAGCAGCACCTTCCCGGCGCCGGGAGGAGCACCCTTGGCGCCCTTCTGCCGGCGGGAGCCGATCCAGTCCTTGGACTGCGAGAACGAGGCGACCATGTTGATCTCCTTCGGCGTCAACGGCCGCACCTTGCTCAGCTCGAGCAGGTCGTCCCGGCTGAGACCCATCAGCAGCAGCAGGCCGGAGCGTTCGATGAACCCCTTCGCCTTCTCCCGGTCGTCCGCGTTCGGCAGCGACAGCAGGTCCTTCGGCGAGTGCGTGATCTTCAACTCCGCGGTACCGACGGACCGGTTCGTGCGGGAGAGCCCGTCGACGAGGTCGACCATGCCCTCGCAGGCACGGATCGGGTACCAGAACTCATCCATCAGGGTCGTGTACCCGCCCCAGGTGATCTCCGGCGTGTACTGCTGGCCCTCGTCGGCGGCTTCCTGCTGCTTGCGCTTCTCGTGCTCGGCGAGCTCCCAATGCGCGTCGATCGCGTCCATGCCAAGCGACCAGGTCGACAGCATCGCCGCGGAGAGCAGCTTGGTGTTCTTCCGGCCGATCGAGGACGTGTCGAAGCAGAACCCGCCCGGGTTGCCCGGGACGAACTCGACCGAGTTGTTCCCGGAGAGCATCTGCCCCATGTCGCCGGTCATCAGCGACCGCAGCGTCTGCCCGAGTCGCTTGTACTCGGTGTGGAACTCCGCAGCGGTAGCGGTGCCGGTGCGCTGCAGCATCAGCAGCGACGGGCTGTCGAACACGCGCACCAGGTCCGCGGTCACGGCGACCTCGTGCGGGCCGGTGTGCTCGAGGATGGTGTCGACAATCGCTTCGATTGCCGTTTCCTCGTAGTCCTTGACCGGTTCCGACGTGCCGCGGCTGATCTTCACGACCAGCTTCACCAAGTCGATCGACTTCGCTCGCGCCAGGATCAGCAGCTCTTCACCGACCTTGCCGCCGATCCGGCGGGCGGCGTAGCCGAGCGGGCCAGGCGACAGCACGTTCAGCTGGTGGCGGGCGCGCGGGCCGATGGAGAACACGGTTCCGCCGAGTTCCTCGATCCACGGCACGTGCTCACCCTTGATCGGGTCGAACACCGCCGGGGTGAGACCGCGGCCGACCTGCCCACCGAGAAGTGTCTGCGCGGTGGAGGACTTACCCAGCCCGTTCAACCCGAACATGAACGCTGACGGGGACGAGATCACGTTCGCCCGGTAGAGGGCGTCGTGGTCGGTGCAGACCGCGGAGTGGGTGTTCATGTCTCGGCCGAGCGGGGACCCGTTGATCGGCCGGCCTGTGCCGGCACCGAACGGGTAAATCCCGCACACCTGCACGCTCGTTGCGAACCACCGTGGTGGCTGCGGGATCTGCTCCCACCCGCCACCACCGGGTCCGAAGAACCCCGACGGGGTCAGCGTCTGCGTCTTCGTCGAGCCGCGAGCCATCAGCGCACCTCCCGTGCTGCCATCGTGTGACCGACACCAGGCGTGCCGACGATGAACTGGTTCGGGCCGGCGTCGCCGACGCCGTACAGGGTCAGCGGGTCCAGCAGGTTCACTCGCTCCGCGGCGGAGGGACCAATCCGGACCGTCGTCCCACCGAGGACTTCCGGCCAGTACTGGACCGCGCGGGTCGGTGAGACGGTCCGCCACGACGCATGGTCGAGGTTCCCGAGGACGACCGTGGGGATGAACGCCGGGCCTGACGCGAGGCCGGTCAGCTGGTCGGCTGGGGTCGCGGTGCAGTTCACGGTGTGCTCCTGTCGTGTGTGCGGGCCCGTGCGTCGGTGCATCATTCGGTCCGATCGGTGAGGGCCTGCATGGCGGTGGCGTACTCCCACGGCAGGACGCCGAGCGGGAGGGTGGAGTGGAACGCTGCGGAGGTGTCGGTTTCGATGAACCGGTAGCTGATGTTCGTGCCGTTGAAGATCTGCTTCAGCTCCCCGATCGCGTTGTTCGTGCCGCGTTTGGTGGGGTCGAAGGTGACGGTGACCTCGATCGCGAACGCCGTCATCGACGCCCCAGTCATCAGGTCGACCTCGGTCTTCTGCGCCAACTGCTCCCGACGCTTCTCGATCTCGTTGTCGTCCCCGCGGACGCCCTTGCTGTTGCGCTTGGCGTTGCCGCGCATCTTCTTCGCGAGCTTGAACGCCTTCCCGGGATCCACGGGGCCGTAGAACACCGCGGCGCGCTTGCGGAGGAACTTCCCGTTCGGCTGGAACAACCGATTCATCAGGTCCTCGGTGATCAGCGCCTGCGGCGGGGCGACCATCATGGCCGTGATCGAAGCGACCCCGTCGTGGTAGCAGATCCGTCGGCCGCTGTCGTCGAATTCGTCGGGGCCTGCCTGGGTGACCCGCAGGTGGAACGGGGTGCCGGCGAGCTCGTCGGAGCCGTACTCACGGGCCCGCTCCGGCCGGTACGCGACCCGCACTGCACGGGCGAGCTCGCTGCTGGTAGCCACGACCGGGGAACCGGCGCCGGCTTCGGCGAGCCCTTCTCGGTGGTACGGCAGCTTCGCGGCGATATCGGCGGCTGCTTCCTCGACGTCGTCGGCGAGCTCGTTCACGTTCCACACCACGGAGGCGAACACCTCCACGTCCGCGTACGTGCCCGACAGTGCCCGTGCGCCCTCGCGGAGCTGGCGTTGCGCGGCAACGGGTGCGTTTGGGGAGACCTCGTTGTCGATCTTCTGCACGAGCGGTTCGATGGACTCCTGCGCGGAGTCGACCACGATCACGGCACCCTCGATCGCGGTGTCCTGCGACAGCGACGCGATCCACCCGCCGAACGAGGACACCTGCGAATCGATGCTGTCCTGCGGCAGCAGCGCGGTGCCATCAGGGTGGCAGGAGAACGTCGCGGACAGCAGCGGCTTCCGGGAGTTCTTCCGGTGGTGCAGGAGCACGTACTCCTCCCCCTCACCGTCGGTGCCGGTGATCTCCTCGAGGTCGGCGAGCATCCCCGGCAGCGCCGTCATCGACTCCGCGGGCAGCTTCGTGAACAGACCCGTCTCGTACGTGTTCGACCCGGCACGGCCGCGCTTGGCGTTCACATGCCGGTCCCACAACTTCGCCGCCAGGGTGCGGCCCGAGTTCGGGTCGCCCCACCGGACGATGAAGGCGGCGTTCAGCGCGATACCCGCGAACACGGCGAGCAGCCCCCAGGCCCACCAGCCGACGCTGACGCAGACGACACCGACCATCACACCGCCGAGCAGCATCGCCCAGCCGAAGAACGTCAGCCCGCCGAGGGTGCCCTTCGTCGACGGCAACCAGTTCCCGAACCGGATCCGTTCCTTGCCCGCTGTCTCACTCACCGATCATTCCTTCCGCTGTGGACTGCGGATCGCCCGCGCCGTTTGCGACGACCTGACCAGCCGCCAATGAAGCCTTCGACCCGGACGACTGCCCCGAGTCCGGCGACGAACCGGCCGCGACCGACCCGCCCTCGCTCGCCCCGGCGCCGCTGCTGGCCGCCGCGGCGCCGGCGCTGTTGCCGCTGTCCGCGGCCGCGCCCGAGGCGCCGTCACCGCCGACCATCCCGGCCGCACCATCAGCACCGGACGATCCGGCGTCACTGCTGCCACCACCCGCGACCGGGCTCGAGTTCCCGCCGCTGCCCGAGCCGCCGGAGGTCGCGACTTCGCCGCCTCCGGCAACACCGCCACCAGCACTGCCAGCACCGGCACCGGCACCGGCACCTGCGCCGGCTGCGCCAGCACCCGATGCACCCGCGGACGCGCCGCCCGTGGCCACGGCCGCGCCTGCGGCGACACCTGCCTGCACGACACCCGCGGCGACACCCATCGCCATCGCCCCGCCGATCGCGGATCCGAGAGCGCCCGATGCCGGGACAAGCAGACGCATGATTGCCGGCAACGCGATCACCGCGAGGCCGATCAGCATGAGCCCGTAGATGACACCGCCGGCGCCGTCCTGGCCGTTCTTCAACCGCCATGCGAATGCGTAGATCGATGCGGCGAGAGGGCTGTAGATGATGAACGCGATGATCCAGGCAGTGATCTTCTCGAACGCCTGCTCACCCCGGCGGAGCACCGCGTACGCGGCGCTGACCTGCCAGAACGCGTTCAGCAGCAGCATCAGCGCCTGCCGGACGTACATGATCACCCACTGGATCCCGACCGCGAGCACACCCAGCAGGCCGAAGATCAGCGCCAACCCCGGCGACGCCGCCGCGAACGCTGCATCGACGTACCCGGCGGTCGCGGAGATCCCGGAAACCTTCAAGATCCACTGCCCGTACGCGTCCCCGCCCCACACGAGAACCTGAATCGTCGCGGTACCGAGCGTGATGACGGCCACGGCCTTCCCGAGCGCAGCCATCGCCTCTTGGAACGGTTCCCCGCGGTGGGAGTACATCACCCGCGCGCCAGCAACAACCAGGCCCAACGTGAGGAGCACGATCGTGATCGGCAGCGTCGTGTCCTGGAACCAGGACGTGGCCTTGTTGTCGAGGCTGACCTTGAAGCTCGCCCCGACCCAGCTGGTCAGGAACTGCTTCATGATGTCGTCGTACGCGGCGAACATCGTCTCAGCGGCCTCCTTGAAACCGCTCGACGCGACTGACTTTGCAGCGCCACCGACGATCGCCTTAGCGCCGTTACAGCCAATGATTCCGCTGCACAGCGCGTCTCCGATGCCACTAGCCATCTGAATCTCCCCAACTTGTGAAGTCCCCTTCGGCGGGCGTCAGGGGATTGCCCGAGAACAGATCCCCGTTGTCGAGGACCGACATCTTCCAGTCGGTGTCGGTCCAAGTCATCGTGATTGGGACGGCGAAGTAGCCGGTCGCACCCGAGGGCTGCGTCAGAACGACATCGACTACTGCTGTGGTCTTCGTGAACGACTCCACGGAGTAGCCGGCGACACTGATGCCCTGTGCGCGCAGGTCTGATGGAGCTGTCTGGCCCTTGACCGTCTGAGCGACGAAGGTGGCCTTGCCTGCGCTGTCGGCGATGTAGAAGTTCAACAGCTCACGGACGCTGTGGCCGGTGTCGTACTGGCCGAGATACCCGGTCGTTGCCGCAAGCGCCGCGCCGGTCCTCGTCCGTGCGAAGCACGCAGCGAAACCATCAACCTTCTTTGTCGGACCAACTGCTGCCGATACGGGCCAGGTGATGCCGCCGCGACCTGCATGCCAGGTGATATCGGTCGGCACTTTCTGTGCGGCCTGCCCGGTCGTCGGCACGTCGCACGGACCGTCCGCGGCCGCCGATGTGCTCGAGGTCGGAGCAGGTTTGCCCGCGGTCCCCTGGCCGCCGTTGTTCGCGGGTGCGAACACGCCGAGCAGGGTCGAGATCAGCACAACGATCACGACCAGGACGAGGACCACGATCGCGGCGATCCCGGCGGGCTTGGAGTTCCAGCCGCGCTTGAGCGCGGCGCCGAAGCTTCGACGGTTGGTGTTGCGATTGGACGGTGCCATGACGGCCTCCCGGGGTTGGTGTCGGTTAGGCGCCGGGGATCGTCTTGCAGTTCGCCGACACGGACCCGAGGAAGATCGATGCCACCCCCGAGGCCGCGCCGATCAGGGCTGCGCCGCCGATCCACCAGCCGAGACCCTTGAGGGTCTCGCCACCATCGTGGCGGCGACCGGAGAAGAACATGCCGATGCCGAGGATGATGAGCGCGATGATGCCGAGGGCGATCGCGGCGATGCGGGTCCAGAGGGTTGCGGTGTCGAGGGCATCCTGCGCCTTCCCCGGCAGGCAGTACGCCTGCGCGACGACCATGCCGGCGCGGTTGGTGGCGTCGAACGCACGCGGCGACTTCGCGACGACGGCGTAGATGGCGTTGCTGATCATTCGGCCTTCTCCTTGATTGACTGCGCCCCCAGGAGCGCCTTGGTGACCCGTTGCACGGGACGGGCGAGCTGCCCGGCCAGTTGCGGGGAGATTTCTGCCACCGCCCGGAGGCGGGGAAGCCACGGGACCGGCACGACCGGTACGGCGCCCGCGAGCACCCGCTGCTCACGCGCCGCGGCCGGGATCGGCTTGCCGGGAGCATCGGCGACGACGAGCACTGCGCTGACGGCGGCCGTGCCGAGCGAGTGGATCGCGGCCTTGGTCGCGTAGATGCCGGCAGGTGTCGACCGGCAGACCAGTACGACCGGGCCGGCGAGCTCGTCGGTGAGCTCCGCTTCGGGAAGGTCGAGCAGTTGTGCCCAGGTGCTCACCCCGGCGCCGGGGTGCACGCCCACGATCGACGTCGGCCGAGCGGCGACGGTCGGCGGGACGACTGCTCTGCCAGGGCCTGCCCATGAGGCTGCGTCAGCACCCTCGGCGACGGAACTGCCGTCGAGTCGGAGGACCACCTTGGTCACGAGCTGTCCGTCAGTCACGACGACGCGTACGGGCGCGGTCGCGTCAACGAGGCTGGTGACCGCATCGAGGACTGCCCGTCGGACGTCCTTCCCCGCGGGGACGGTCAGGACGTGGCCGTTAACTGCCCACATCGGGCCGAACGCGTGCGTCACTGCGACCGGGGGAACGAGCTCAGTCGAGCACTCGGTGCAGAACCGGGTACCGACTTTCTCGCTGCCACACGCGGGGCAAGCGCGGGGGGCGTCGGTCGGCTCGCCCCCGACATGCGCGTTCACTGCACCACTCATGACTGTGAGTGTTGCAGATTTGCAAGTTCATCGCAATAAACTGGCCCCAGGTCGGGTTACTTCTCTGTTATCGCACCTGTCTGTCGCAGAGTCGCAACGATCCAGCCACGGGTCTTCGCGGCGAAAAGCTCCGGATCTGCGTTCCACTCCATCGCGTGCGGGCTTGCCGGGAACTGCACCAGGTCTACGTAGGCCGAACTCGCCGCGAAGGCGCGGGACGCGGCGAAGGGGGTGGTCAGGTCGCCGTCTGAGTGGATGACCAACGTCGGTACGCCCGTGACCGGCAGCGCCTCGGACAGGCGCAGCGTCACCGGTAGGCCGAGGAGGCGTGCGCCGAGCCGCGAGGACAGCAACGCGATCGCTGACGACGCGAGCCAGCGGGGAACGCGCTGGAGGGCCATCCCGTAGTGGATGGTGCGTGCCCAGCTCACGACTGGCGACACGAGTACCAGTGCGTCGATCGCGGCGCCCTGCGGCCCGTGCACCGTCTCCTCGAGCGCAACGGTGGCGCCCAGCGACCAGCCCACGACGACGACGTGGGCTGCCCCCTGCGAACGCGCGTAGGCGATCGCAGCGTCAAGATCGCGCCACTCCGCCTGCCCGAGCGTTGAGGGTGCACGCCCCTCCCCTGCCGCCTCACGGTCGCCGCGGTACGAGACCACGAGCGACGTGTAGCCCGTGCCAGCGAGGGCGCGGACACTCCGGAGGGCGGAGTCGCGGCCGGCCAGCATGCCATGCACGTGGAGAACCCACGTCGACGAGTTCGTACCGACGCCGGCGTACAGCCACGCTGGCTGCGTCGCGTGGTCCGTGTCGATCGCGACGTCTTCCGGTTCGGTCTCGGTGACATTCGCCGCGGTGAACACGTTCCCCGAGGCGCGGCCTTCGGTGCCCCCCTCGAGCGGCGCCCGCTCGGCGAGGCGCCGTGTCACGGTGCTGCCGTCGCTGGCAACCTCCGCACCGGGGGCCAGCACGGTCAGCTTCGTCTCGTTGTCGTACAGCAGCCCGAGGATCCCGTCGAACCTCGTGAGCGGGTTGCTCGAGAGAACGACGCTCTGGCCGTCGTCGTCGACGCTCACGATCTTGGTCGGCCGAGCACGTTGCGGGAAGACCACCGCACGGGCGAGGAAGAGCACGGCCGCGGCGTACGCGGCTGCGAGAACGACGACCGCGATGATGATGATGAGGGCGAGCATCAGGGGGTGACCTCTCCGAGCTTCTTGGACAGCGTTCGTTCGACGAGCCCGAACACGATGCGTTCGATCGCCGAGAGCTCCTGGATGCCGACCCTGACGCGGTCCCGGACGTTCGCGGCCGAGTCGAACGCCAGCTGCTTGTTCGACCACCCGCCCGGACGCACGAGGGCTAGCCGGCCCTCTCGGTAGCTGGGGCCGTGGCCGCGGGCGTCGATCCGGACGGTCCATCGAGCAGCTGCACGCCAGAAGCTGCGTGCGCCGAGGATCCAGAAGAAGCCGCCGATGGCGATGATGATGCCGGAGAAGAACGGCTCCTTCGCCACGTAGTAGTAGTGCTCTCGGAATGCGGCTGAGACGGGCGCGAAGTGCGCGATGCCGAGGTAGATCACCTCGATGACGTCGCTGACGAGCATCAGGGACAGCCCGATGACCCAGAACACTGTCGGGATCGTTCGCCGCTCCGCCAGCATTCGGATCGTGTGGGCGCTGAGGGCGCCCATGATCGCGGTGTACAGCGTCGAGAACAGCCACACGGCTGCCTGGTCGAGACGGTCGAGTACGAAGCGTGAGGCGTCCCCTGCGGGCGCTGTGATGAGCAAGAACGGGACCGAGAACGCGACGATCGCCGCGACGATCGCCCACCACGGCAGCCGCCGGCGTTGGAACCCGCGCTCGGCCGCGACGGCGTTGTGGAACAGCGCCAGCGCCGCGACGGCCGAGGCGTCACGGACGAGCGTGAGGAGGTTCCGAGATCCGAGGAGGCCGTCAAGGACCAGGGGCGGAGCGCCGATGACTCCGTAGGTTGCGAGCGACACTGCTGCGAAGACGGTGGCCCACCATGCGGGCTTTCGCCATGATCGGTGCCGGATCACGACGACCGCGATGAGGACCAGGAGACATACGCTTTGGATCACCCGAAGTGCTCCTCTTCCGTCGTGTCCGCGTAGGTGGTGAACCGGCGGGTAAACATGCGCGCCATCTCCTCCACGATCAACTCTTCTCGGACCGACTCAGCGTCGCCCGACTCCGAACTGTTCCGTGGGCACAGGCGGAGGAACATCCGGGACTCGGGATCCGGCTGCCTCGGCCGGGTGGTGCCTGGCGGGAACCACGTTGCCGGTGCGCTCCGGACGATCAGGTGACAGAGCTCGTGCATGCGGCTCAGGAAGCTGTAGTAGTCGCTGTCCTGGGCCGCGACGATGATCCCGGTGAACGTCTTCGCCTCGAACAAGACGCCGGTAGTTGCCCGGAGTGGGGCGTCGGTCTCGGCGAAGACAAGCCGCCGACCGTAGATCTCGGAGACAGCGGCACACAGGTGCTCGAAGGACGCTTCTTCGGGCAGAGGTGTGTTCCACACCAGGGCCGCAGCGATCGCCGCGACCGGCTCGTGGGCAGCCTGCCCCCTGCGGCGTCCTAGCATCATGTCTCCCGTCCAGCACTCCCCCTCAGAGAGCACTCACTTGTCTAGGATCGGGGACCCTCTTCTTTGTCGATCAGCGCGCGGATCGCAGACTCCACCGTCGCCATCTCCTCCGGCTCCAACTCGTCGAGCGAGCGAGCCGCGATCTGTGTGACGCCGAACGAGCGCATCGACTTCGCGAACCCCAGCTGGGCGTCGATCCGCTGTGCCTCATCCTCGGGCGTGCGCCCCAGGAGGTAGTCCGCCGGCACCTCGAGGAAGTCAGCGAGTGCAACGACCAATGAGTGCGAGCCAGCGCCGTCGACGAACGCTCGCCACTCGCGCAGCGACAGCAGGTGTCCCGTCTTACTCAGCGCCGAACGTGCCTTCGTATACGCCTCATCGAGGTTGCCCCAGAGCCCTGCAGCTTCGAGTGCGAGCCGAGCCCTGTCCGACCGAACGACCTCGTCAACGTCGTCGACCAGGTCGAGGCCGGCGCGCTTGGCGGCACGGCCCAAGAGCTCGAGCGGATCGTCGTCGATTGCCCGGCACAACGTGACCAGCTCAACGACCGTCACCGGCCGCTTCCCGTTGAGAATCCGGTAGATCGTGTCGTGGGTGATCGACGCGCGTTCTGCCCATGCGCGCACGTTGACATGCGCGACACCTTGCGCTGCCCGCAGCTCGGCGGCAAGCGCTCCGTGCAGGGCTTGTGCGGAGGTTTCGCTCATTGGGTCCACTCAAAAACGCTAGCAGGCGTCGGGTCTGTGCGCCTCCTTGCAAAGATACAGCAGTGTTGCTAATTTGCAACCGTGCCGACTGCTCCGCAAACTATCCCCTGAGAGCGATGGCGACCACGTTGATGACTCCGACCGCGACCGCTCCGGCCAATATGAACCAGACCCATGCCCGCCCAGCGCGCGGCTTGATGGATCGCTCGGTCGCGCTGGGATGGGGCGGGTTGGAGGTCAGGGTGGAACGATCGGTCTGCACAAGGACCACTCTTGCGCTTTCAGGCTGGAACCCAGCCGAGAACTCCTCCCGTGAGGTGAGAACCCCCGGAATCCGACACACCGAAGCGACCTCCCGAAATAGACCGCGTGTTAACACCAGACTCGTTCCCATGACCGGATCGAACGCAGGTGTGAAGCGCAATCGCCTTCCTCGCGGTGTTGACGCCGCGCGGATCCGAGACGTCGCGCTGCACCCGGATACGGGGCAGGACTACCACGACGCTGCCCGCGCATCGGGGAACCTGAGCATTTCGCTCTACCTCGAGCGCCTGCACGCGCAGCTCATCGCTGAGCGCGGCGCCCTGCCGATCCTCGACGATCCCCGGGAGGCCGCCCACACAGCCGCCTAAACGACAGAACCCCCGCACGAGGCGGGGGTCCGGGGCTTAGCCCCAAGTCATGTTCACAACCTGCTCGTGTCGCCAAACAGTCCAGGTCGTGAGAGTTCCGAAGAAGAAGCCCGGTTGGAGCCGGGAGCCTTCGTCGTACCGCCACCCCGAGAGGAGGAGGTGTCGCCATCGTAACGCACGTTGCTGCGCCCGGTACAGATCAATCTGCCCGCGTGTCCTCACCGGATAGCGCCTGGGATCTCACGCGATCGATCGCGCCTCGTCGGTACGTGAACCGGATGATCGCGGAGGCTGACGGGACGATCCGGTCGAACAGTTACCCGTCGAAGTTCCCGGCTGCGGGGCGCACTCCCCCGTCGACGCCGTGGACGATCGATCTCACGGACCTTGACGGCCGGTTCTGGTTCGCTGCGTTCGACCTCGACGCGAAGACCCCGGAGGACTTCGACCAGGCGGCCGAGGATCTTGGCGTGCTGGTGCGGATCCTCCGCGACGAGCAGGTGCCGCACGTGGTGTGCCGCTCGAGCCCCACAGGCGGGTTCCACGTGTGGGTGCCGCTCGCTGGCGTCGACAAGGCCACGATGGTGCAGCTCGCCGGCGCCGCCCGCGCTGTCCTGCCCTCCCTTGACCATGGTCTGCTCTGCAACGACCGCACCGGCGCCGTCCGCCCGCCCCTGACTCCACACGCACGCGGTGGCGCGTCGGAGGTGATGGCTGGTGCCGACGACGTCGACGTGCTCCGCACCCCGAGTGTCACTGCCGGCGATCTCCTCCGTGTCACGGCCGCGTTCCGTGAGCTCCGGCCCACCGTGGATCCTGCGGACTCCTCCCCCACCGGTCCCGTCGACGCCCACCACCGGGTGCACCGGTCCCTGCCGGCGTGGGGTGAGGCGCACATGGGAACCGTTGCCGGCGGCCGCGATCCGTCCCGTACCGGCTACCTGTGCCTGCTTGCGGCCGCGGTGTCCGGGTGGACCCTCGCCGACGTCGAGCACGCCGCGAAGACCGCACCTGGCATGGAGCACTACCGGACCCGGAATCGTCCTACCGGCGGCCGTGAGCCCCGCACCGTGGCCGAGGCGGCTGCGCGCTTGGAGCGGCAGTGGGTGAAGGCGCAGGAGCGGGCGGTGCTGTACCGGTACGCGCCCGAGGAACGCCAACAACGCGACCTGACCCAGCTGATCGGGATCGTTGACGTCGTCGAGGCCATGCTGCAAGCGTTCACCGCCTCTCCCGGACGCTGGACCCGCACCGAGGCGGACCTGCACGACAGCACCGTCCTGACATGCCTCGCCTGGCTGTCGCTCCGCTCCGGCTCCCGCGACGTCGGCGCCGCACTCCGGTCCGTGGCGATCGCCACTGGGATCCCCTCGAGCACCGTCGACCGCTCACTCCGCCGCCTCCACACGGCCGGATGGATCACCCGCCGTCGCCAGGCAGATGGCCCGAACGCTGCCGTCTGGCGGCTCACAGACCGGTTTTCCACACCCTCCGTACACGTCGGGCCACTTCACAATGTGACCGCCCGCCCCCCGGCCGAGCTCTTCGACGTGAGAGTCACCCTTCTGGACGCTCTGGAAGACCGGCTCGAGGCCGGACGGCACGACGTTTTCACCCGCGCAGGACTTGGACCCACCGCCCGCCGGGTCTACGAGAGCCTCAACGCAGACGAGCAGCCACCCGAAGTCGTCGCAGACCGTGCAGGACTCCCCCGCGGTCGCGCACGCGCAGCCCTCGTACGCATGCGCCGTTGGACACTCGCCATCGCCACACCCACCGGGTGGCGCCGACGACTCCAGGACTTCCGAACCCACGTGGCCAAGCAGCTCGGCGTGGACGGGATTCTCCTGCGACGGGAACAGCAGTACGTCGACGAGCGAGACCTTTGGGCCTGGTGGCAGAACCACCTCATCCGCAAGGCAGGCCGACGCGGCCGCGACCGCACCCCCACCACGCAGGTCGTCATGTTCCGATCCGTCGACGACCACGGCGGACCCGAGGCGTATCCGGCATACCCGTGCTCGAGCGACGGCCGAGCCGACCACCAAGAAGCCATGCGGTTCGTCCGACGCGGACTCCTGCAACAGCTGCGAGACCTTGAGTTGGCGGCCTAGCTACCTACCTAGATAGATAGCTTTTTTATATTTAGCTAGATAGAGAGGTAGCAAGACAGAGATCTAGATAGACAGCGTTCTAGCTCTCTAGTTGCTATCTATCCAGCTATCTAGATATACTTTCTCGTATGGAAGCGATCATGGTCTACAGCGAGTCGGGTGGGGTCTCGAAGACCACCACTGCGGTGTCTCTCGCAACTGTTGCTGCCATCGGAGGACGCAAGGTCACTCTGGTGGATCTTGACCCACGAGCTGCTGCTAGCAGGTGGATCGGGGTTGAGCCCAAGGAGCCAGGTCTCGACGTCGGAGCGATCCTCGCGGACCCGGAGCCGACGGGATGGATGGACGAGATGGCGGTTCCATCGCCCTGGCACCGGAATCTCAGTGTCTTGCCGTCGAGCCGAAGCGTCTCCATCCGTGAGGGCGAGCAGGCCGACTACGCCGAGCTGCGTCTGAAGGCGTCCCTCGAGGGGACCACTGCCGATCTGGTCGTCTTCGATTGCCCGAACCGACAGGGAGGTCCACTGACGTTGTCCGCCTTGAACGCGTCAGACGCCGTCGTGTACGCAGCTAAACCGGACGAGGACGGCATCAGCGGTGTCGAAGGGGCTATGACGAGCGTCCAGCGTTTCCGTGACTCTCGTCGACTGCTGGGGGCCACCGACAAGCTTCGGGAAGCCGGCATTGTTGTGGGGGCGTTCCGCGGCATGACCGTGATGCGACGGATTGAGCAGTACGCCCTCGAGCAGCTCGGTGAGCTTGGGACCGTCCTGTACCCGCTGGTGCCCGATCGTGCAGTTGTTCAGGACGTCCGAGCTACGCACGAATGGTACGGCGACTTCCGCAAGGGGCAGCCGGTCGTAGACGCGTACTCCGAGATCCTGGGCAAGGTGGTGTCATGACCGACGAAAAGCGCGATCGCCCCACCCTGCCGGCGCGCCGAGTACCGCGCCCAGCGCCAGATCTGGGCCGCGACCCGATCGACGTGCCACCACCCGCTACGCCTGAAGTTACGTCGGCCTCGCACGCAAACACCAGGCCGGAATTCACCGCAGCGGCGTTGCCGAGGCGAGAGGTGACTGTGCAGCTCGGGACACGAGTCGGGGAACGGACGAAGGATCTCCTCGACTACGTCAAGGCGACAGAGAAGCAAGACATTCGTACGTCGATCGAGGTAGCGGTTGAGGAGAAGTATGGCCACTTGTTACCTCGAGACGTCTAATCTATCTAGATAGCTAGGACGACGGTAGGTACACCCGTAGAACTCCGTTTAGCCGGGTCGTCAGCCACCGCCTCAGGTGCCGGGGCGCTGTCGCTAAGACTCGAGTGTGCGCACCGCCGCGATGGCTGGTCCCAGTGCCGTCGACCAGGAGCGCATTGTTGGGGGATCGGCTAATGAGACGTTGCTTCGCTGTCCCGAGGACGTCTTCTGACGCCGGACCGAGCGATTAGCGTGCCTGTGCACGTTGCTGTCGGCGTGCCGAGTTCCAGGTGGACCGGGGGAGGCGGTAGATCACGCCGGCACCCGTGGTCTCTGATCCGACATACAGCAGGTCGAGAACGCCTGAGTGTGGTCCCCAGCCGCGTGAGCAGCGCACCAGGTATACGTCGCCTTGGCGTGGCGCATACCACCAAAACCATGCTTCCTGGGTGATGCCGAAGGGGTGCTCGACGACGCATTTCGTTCCTCGGCGTGCACGTTGGCGGATGCCGATGATGCGTACCAGGGCACGGTCGGGAGCGCGGTCTTGCAGTGCCCGGTCGAATGTGGCGATCCGCCACTGTCTGCGGACGGAGGGGCGGAACCGATCCCAGCGAGATGCGCCGAGGAGCCACCACAGCGCAATGCGAGCCAACCAATTTGTCAGCGTTGCCAACGCGAGCATCAGTAGGGCGAGCAAAGCAATGGTGGACATGAGCCCAGCGATCAGTCCGGGCTGGCGGAAGAACGCGCTTCCAAGGGCGGCGACGCCGAAAGTGATCGCTGCGACGATGATCGTGGGCCTGCTGAAGCGTCGCGCTGCAGCCCAGCGTTGTCGCACTGCTGCGTTGGCTGTCTCCCTCCGATTAATCATGGTGGCGGGGGTCGGTGAACCAGTCCGGGACGCCACGGACCTCCCGGATCGTCAGCCCCGGAGCGTCATCGTCGAATCCGTCAACGGGATCAACCGCTCCGAGGTCCGACTCGACGGCCATCGGCGCAGTGCCGAGTTCGACGACATCCGTCGCGACGTCGACAAGCGTCTCGAGGACGGCTGACGGCATGGCACGACGACTCGACGGATTTGACACGTATCCACGCAGAACACGTCGGAGGCCGTCATAGCCGTCTGCGATGAGAGTCGAGAAGTCACCGGCTGTGTCTTTGGGTCGGGCAAAGACCTGCGCGTTCGGGTGGCTGTAGAAAACGCACGTGTCAACGCGAGGAGCCGATGGGCCATGGACTGCCGCGAGGTAGTGATGGAAGCGCGCTGCTTGCCGGCGGGCCTGCGCTGCGGGGGCCAGCGATGATCGACTCGGGTACGTGCGAACGATCCAGTGCTCGGGGGTGTCGGGGACGATCTGGACCGCGAAAGGACCCCCAGGCGGTGGCGCGAGGAGACGTCCGAAGCTTGGGTGTGCTGCAGCCGGGTTGATCCCGTCGAAGACGACGCCGTTCCATCGTTTGCTCTCAACAAGCAGCACCGAAGCTCCGACGACCAGGACGTGGTCGACCTGTGCCGCGTATCGGTAGAACGGCTTGGTGTCGATCGGCACGAACACGATGTTCGTCATGAGCACCCCAGCAACGCCGAGCTCCTCGCAGACGTCGATGATCATGTCGCGCGATGCCACGTCCCATCCCATCGCTCGAAGTGTCACCGCCTCGTAGGCGGCAGTCCTTGACCGTTGGTCCGCCAGCGCGTCGGAATGCTGGCGAGACAACCCGCGCAGCTGATCGTCGTGAGATTGCGCTTGCCGCTGCTGCAGAGCCTCCTGCGCAGCTGTTCTCGCGGCGTGT
Source organism: Curtobacterium sp. VKM Ac-2887 (assembly GCF_015350935.1). Classification (NCBI taxonomy): domain Bacteria; kingdom Bacillati; phylum Actinomycetota; class Actinomycetes; order Micrococcales; family Microbacteriaceae; genus Curtobacterium; species Curtobacterium sp. VKM Ac-2887. Next base: position 32,434 of record NZ_JADKSB010000021.1, read on the forward strand.
CGTCTCCGAGTGTTTCGAAGCACCAGCGCCAGGACCAGCACTGCGATCAGCGCGAGGCCAGCGACGATTTCCCAGAACAGTTCCACCAGACCAGCACAGCACAAGGCTGTGTTTCGATCCACAACTTCCCCAGGCGGAGCGACGTCCTCGCCGCTTCTACCCCCGCCAAAACGTTCCGAGAAGCAGCATTATCGGAACTGACCCGAGCGCTACACCTGGCTGACGCAGGCGCAGTCGACGGTTCGTCGCCGGGTGCGTCAGCGTGTCTGCGAGGGTTTGGCGGGGGAGGGCGTGGACTGTGCGCATGCCGCCTCGTATCCCGCAGCTCCCGTCCACGGTGTCGGTGCATGGTCACCGTCTGCAGCTCGAGCTGATGCCGTCGCAGGCGGCGCGGAAGACGTGGCATGTCACTGAGCTGATCGGCGCGCACCTGGTGGGGCAGCCACCGTTGTATTACGAGCGTGGTGAGTTCAGCACGGACACCTCGACGGGCGCGATCACTGATGCTGACTGGGGTGTCGTGCTGATGCGGGCGTTCGGGCGCAGCTGGTCACCGCCGAAGTAATCCGCACGCAGAACAGCTCACCGCCACGCCGAGGGTGCCTGGCGTAGCGGTGAGCTGTTGTGGGGTCTTGCTGATGTTGTCGGTTCAGTAGCTGTAGGACGGTGCGTTCGCGGCGGCGGCGAAGATGACGATCCCGAAGACGATGGACAGCACGATCGACAGGGCGCTGATGATGATGCCGGCGAGAGCGAGCCCGCGGCCGCGTTCACCGGTGCGCTTGATTTGCGTGAGCGCGATGATCGACACGACCAGCCCGCCGATGCTGACCAACAAGACGCCAATGCCGACACTACGGGGGAAGTGAAGGATCATCCGCCCGGCGACTCAACAGACCAGGATCCGCCGCCTCGTGCTTAACGGGCACCGAGGACGTGATCTGAGTCAAGCTCCGTTGCGGGGCCGCATCTTCGGGCGCGTCATGACGCCGATGGCGAGAGTGGCCAGCAGAAGGGCAACCGAAAGTGTGGCAGTCACCCATGCCACGGTGTGTGCGGTGTTCGCCGCCTCCCATTGACTCTTCGTCGCAACGTATGACCGGACGGGTGAATCACCGAGGCCGAACACTGGCTGTAGGGGGGACGCGTTGTGCGTCGCAATTGCCGCCACGACTGCCACAGCTACGGCAGCAAAGAGCAGGGCGCCAATCAACAGGCGTGGTCGACGAAGCAAAGGATGCACAGCGTCACTGTATCCGCTCATCTGTACCCCGTGCCCGCATGGCTTCCGCACTGTCCCATGTACGAGTCTGACCTGAAGGATCACTCATTTCAAATCGGTACAATCGGCTCTGACCAGGCCTTTTGTTAACGTCCCCGTTTGGGGGTCGGGTACAGATACTCAGCTTCCTCATATGCTGCGCAGGCTGACAGCAACCCGTGCTGTCGATCATCTAGGGGGTTTCGTGCGCACACTGCTGCACGCTCCGCGCACGAGGAAGCGCAGCATCGCTGCTGCCACCCTCGGCGCGCTCGCACTTGTCGGATCACTACTCGTCGCCACACCGGCACAGGCCATCAACGACACCGGCACCGGTGGCGTGTTCGTGCCCGCGTCCGGCCGTGTCCTTGACACCAAGGTTGGTACCGGCGGGTTCAGCACGCCGATGGAGGCGGGCAAGTACCGGACCATCAAGATCGCCGGCGTCGCCGGGATCCCCGACGACGGCACTGTCGGCGCCGTGTCCCTCAACGCGACCGTCAGCGGCTCGGCGGACAACGGCATCCTCTACGGCCGCCCGGATGCGGACACGTCGCGCACGACGATGCTGATCTACAACGACAACGCTGGCGAGTACGTCTCCAACACCGCGATCGTCGCCGTCAGCGCAGCTGGCACCATCCAGGTGTCGACCGAGACGGCCGCGCGGCTGATCCTCGACGTGCAGGGCTACTACACCGCCAACACCGACGGCACCGCAGCCGGCGGGTTCGTCCCCGTCGCGGGCAAGCGCATCGTCGACACCCGTTCCGGGCTCGGCGCCCCGAAGGCACTCCTCGCGCCGGGGAAGAGCGTCGACATCCAGGTCACCGGCGCCAACGGCGTCCCGGCCGGCGCGTCCGGCGCGGTCGTGAACCTCCTGCCGATCAACTCCACCGCTTCTGACGGCTACCTGACGCCGTACGCGACCGGGACCGCCCGGCCGGACAACGCGTTGCACTACGCGCCGTCGGTGAACACCTCGATCCAGGCGCAGGTGCAGCTGTCCTCGAGCGGGAAGATGACGATCTACAACGGCTCGTCGACCATCAACCTCGTCATCGACCTCCAGGGGTACTTCACCAAGGCCGGCGTCACCGGCGCAACCTTCACTCCCGGCATTGGTCGGGTCTTCGACTCCCGCGCGACGGGAAACACGATCCTTGCCAAGAACGAGACCCGCGCAATCCCGGTCGCCGGTCAGGCCGGCGTTCCGGTCATGGGCTCCGGCATCACCGCCGTCGTCCTCACGCTGACCGCCGCGCACGGCGGCAGCGACGGGCGCGCATCCGTGTGGGCCAACGGAACCACGCAGCCGGACACGACGTCAATCAACTTCCAGACCGACGAGATCCGCACCAACACCGTCACCGTCGCCCTCGGCACGAACGGCAAGATCAACCTCAACAACGTCGCCGACGCCACTAACTACGTCATTGACGTGCAGGGCTGGTACACCAATCCCGCAGCGCCGACGGTGACTTGCGACGGCGCCTACACCCCTGGATCGTGGTCATCGACGTACCCCGCAAACGCCATATCCTGCCACTACTCGGTTGCTCCTGCTTTCCGATCCGACCTCCAACTCGTCGTATCGAACAACGGGATCGCAGTCTGGGGCACAAGCCTCGACGAGACCGCGTCATCGACAGGAGATTTCCTGCTCGACACCACCGGTGGTATCAACCTGGTTTCCGCAGCAATCGTCGATGAGACCGATGCTGTTGTTGCAGAATCCAGCTTCTCCTTTGGGCTGGGTGACTGGGGTAGCGCAGACCTCACCACGATGCCGGAACAGGGCTCCTTGGTGAATGCAGACGACGTGACGCTGTCGGTGGCGCCTACCGGAGATGCGTTCGAGGGCGACACGAAGTTCAAGTACACAGTGACAGCCAACCCTGACGGACTCTCCACTCCCATCGTCGAAAGCGGTTGGCAAGCTGATTCATGGACCGTCCCCAGCGGGCAGCTTGAGGCTGGGCGCACCTACTACTGGAACGTCGTAGTCGAAGGAAAGTCCGGCGAAAGCCGAGCACAGGTGCACCGCGAGTCGCCGTTGAGCACCTTCAACACCGACCCAACACCAGTTGACACTGAACTCACCACCAGTGACGGGCAGGTCGTGACCGCGCCGGCCGGGGAACTCAACAGCACTAGCGCTGCTAGTTCGACCTCCGCGAAGCAGTCCTACGAACAAGAGATCTACACGAGCTGGACGGATAAGTATGGCTACCGCGTCTATCTACGCAATGGTGTCTACTTCAACAAGATTGTCGCTAAGCATAACGGCACACTGAAGATTGTGCAGCGAGCAACGCAGTACGCCGATAGTCGAGGTAACCCAAACGCGACTACCTATCAGTATGACACGACATTCTACAAGACTTACCGCGGCAAAATCGAGAATATTGCGCATTACCGAACCATCGTCAATCGCAACAAAGACAGAATCGATGGTAAACCGCGCGGAGTTGTCACGGGATATTGTCGGCAGGCCGGTAAGGCACAGTACTGCCCGAACTGGCTGAAGAAGGCTGTCTGATGAAGATTTGGATACCCCGATGGTATTTGGAGGATCTTAGCCTCGATCTTAAGGATGGCGACAGCGTAGATTGGATAATCATTCCGGCGCACCGCGAGTGGTACACCGATATGCTCGGTGACGATGCACCCTCATGGGAAATTGACAGCATTGCATCGGATTCTCCGAATGCCAGGCCGATCGCCGGAGCAATAAAAGAAATCTACGCAATTGCGCCTGATTTCGAGCAGGATAAGGCTCCGTCAGCTGCCGACCGTTGGCCGACAGGTGCCAAAACCCAAAAAGTAGAAAACACTTTCAAGGTTCATCAATTGGATATATCAATCCACGTCACTGGATTCGTCGTCAACGTCGAAAGCAGTCCGTAGGTTCCCCCAGAACGCCCCGCCCTTCCGGCGGGGCGTTCTTCGTACCGTCTGGTTGAGGTACACCCCAACTGGACGTCAATCCCTTGACGCGGCGCGCGTCCAAATAGGGTCCAATTCGGACTTGTCTGACACATGCTCTCGTTGGTCTTAGACTTCAACTGGACAGTTGAGGGTCGGAGGCCGTGGTGTCGGGTCAGCGGGTCGGGTATGTGCGGGTGAGCACGTTGGATCAGAGCACGGTGCGCCAGCTTGATGGCGTCGCGCTGGATCGGGTGTTCGAGGACAAGGCGTCCGGGAAAGATGTCGACCGTCCGCAGCTCGAGGCGATGATCGGGTTCGTTCGTGACGGTGACACGGTGCTGGTGCACTCGATGGACCGGCTTGCGCGGAACCTCGAAGATCTCCGCCGGCTCGTGCGCCGGCTGACGGACAAGAAGGTCCGTGTCGAGTTCGTCAAGGAGCAGCTGGCCTTCACGGGGGAGGACAGTGCGATGGCGAACCTGTTGCTGAACATGATGGGTGCGTTCGCGGAGTTCGAGCGCGAGCTGATCCGGGAGCGCCAGCGTGAGGGGATCGCGTTGGCGAAGCAGCGTGGTGTGTACCGCGGCCGGGCGCGGTCGCTTGGCGCAGTGCAGATCGCGGAGTTGATTGACCGAGCCGGCGCTGGCGTGCCGAAGACGGTGCTGGCGAAGGAGTACGGCGTCAGCCGGGAGACGGTCTACGCCTACATCCGCGCAGCGGTTGCTCCCGAGTGAGGTGCAGCCGGTCTCTTAGGCTGAGGCGATGGTGACGAGAACCGTCGGGCGTGCGAAGCGCGTTGCTGCAATCGGGATCGCGGCAGCGTTCGTGCTGGCTCTGGCTGCTTGCTCCAGTCAGAGCCTCGACACGGCGGTACCGTCCGTGCCAGCTTCGTCGCGCCCGAGCGCCCCGGTGCCTCGCCCCTCGAGCACGCCAACGTCGCCCGAGATCTGGACAGGTGTCACGGACGGCACGTGGGAGTGGGGGGATGCAAGCTTTGACCAGCCGGTCGGAGCTCCATCTCAGCAGTACACCGTCGCGGTCACCGGCCCTCCGACGCTGATCGCGTACAACGGGCGCACCGTAAAGATGACGAGCCCGCTGTTCGTCGCGCACGTCAAGGATGGCGGTTTCGGCGGACCCATCCCGGAGAGCGTCAGTGTCTTCTTCTCACCGGGTCCCGGAGACACGACCCACACGATGGACGAGTCGTACGGCACGCAGACGACCATCGTGTGCGAGAAGGACGAACCACCGGTCGGCGAAGCAGCGGACTGCATCGTGTCGTTCGTCGCCGACGTTGCCGGCGTGCAGGACTCCTACTGGCAGGTACAGGGCAAGCGGGCCGCTGCGTGGCCAAGCCAGAAGGCCACCCCGAGAGCGAGCTGAGGTCGATGCTTTGCGGGCATGCCAAAGAGGGTGAACAGATCCGTGCAACAGACCGTGATCGGTCACACCCAGTGTCTTCCTGTGTTCAGAATGTCTCGGAAAGTCGTCTCGACGGTGACGGCGCTTCGGCGGGTGGTTGAGGGGTTTTTGAGACACTTGCCGAGTGAGGCTTCTTGGGTATATGCGTATCAGTACTGGAGCGCAGGATGCGACGTTGCAGGTGGATGCGTTGGTTGCGGCCGGGGTGCAGGAGCGGGACATCTTCGCCGATGTGACCTCGGGTCGTAAGGAAGCTGTGGCTCGTCACGGGATGGGTCGTCTGCTTGAGCACGCGACCGCCGGTGACACGGTGGTGGTGTGGCGAGTGGATCGACTCGGTCGGTCGCTGGTGGATGTGTTGAGCACGGTGGCGATGTTCGGGGAGCGGGGCATCGGTGTGCGGAGTGTGTCGGATGGGATTGATCCGGCGACGTCGACGGGAAGGCTGATGCTGAACCTGATGGCGACGCTGGCGGAGTACGAACGTGAGCTCATCGTCGAGCGTGTTACCGCTGGGATTGCTGCGGCACGGGAGTCGGGGACTCGGTTCGGGCGGCCGCCGTCGGATCCGGCGGTGATCGGCCGGAAGCTCGCGATCGTGAACGAGGCCCGCGCTGCCGGGCATACCGCGGCGGACGCGGCGAACCTGGTGGGGTGGTCGCGGGCGACGCTGTATCGGCATCAAGCGCGGGTTGCAGTGTCGTCGGAGGGATGACCGGTGCTCGCGGAAGGTGGCTATTGCAACGGGGTTCTGGTGGACCGGAACGGGGTGACGTAGTCTCGCGTTTGCTGCCTCGCGGACCCTAGCCGTGGGAGCCCGACCCCCTGTTACCGGGCTGGCCTCGTCATGACCATTGCGTCGAACCCGACGGCGTCGTAGCGCGAGGGCGTCTGCTCAGACCCGAACCCATGGCAGACGCCCTCGCTGCAAGAGGGATATGTCGCAGAAGCAAGATGATGCCTGATCGCGACCACCATCTTGCTTCCAAGGGGACCATGCGCCCGCGTCCGTGGATCTGTCAATGGTTCCGATCGGATGGGCGGAATGCGGCGCTTCCCGGATCACGGTCTGCGGGCGGGGTGATGAGCCTGGAAAATCGCCGACAGAAGGGCCCGCTCGATTGGTCGCGTCCGACGTGATCCGGGGCCGCGGCCGTGCGGGTGGGAGGTGCCGGTGCACTTGGGATGCACCGGCACCTCGGTGGTGGCCCTGACCCGAACAGGTCCACCGGTACCCACTGTGCCCTGATCCATCGGTCTACTGGTAACCCGCATACCGGTTGACGAAAGTTCACGCCAAGGTGTGCACGCGTGGCGGTGCTGACAAAAGAGCCCGGTATCGGCCGGTCTTTCGGAGCCGGTCAGACGCTCTAGGGAGGTAGTGAGGGTTCGGTGCTTCGCGATCGCTAATCGGCTTCTGTGTGCCGTGATCTTGCTGCCCGGGTCCGGTGGTCTTCTCCGATTGCGGTGCGACACTGGCTGACATGACGACTTTTAGTGCGGTGACCGTCCTCGGCGCCGGTGTCCTCGGATCCCAGATCGCGTTCCAAACCGCGACACACGGTTTTCCGGTCACCCTCTACGACATCAACGATGATGCCGTCGCGGCGGGACGACAGCGCCTCAATGCGATCGTTGAGCAGTACGTCGCTGATGTCGGTGAGGACCAGCGCGCGGCCGCGACGGACGCTGCGGCAGGGATTGCGTTCGCGACGGATCTCGCGGCGGCGGTCGCCCATGCGGGCCTGGTGATCGAAGCGGTCCCGGAGCGCGTTGCCCTCAAACGGGAGGTGTATCAGCAGCTCGCGGCGGTCGCGCCCGAGGAGACCGTGTTCGCGACGAACTCGTCGACACTGCTGCCGAGCGCGATCGCCGACGCTACAGGGCGCCCGGACCGGTTCCTCGCCTTGCACTTCGCCAACCACGTCTGGCGGCAGAACACCGCCGAAGTGATGGGAACTGAGCAGACCGACCCTGCCGTGTACGAGCGAGTCGCGGCCTTCGCTGAAGAGATCGGCATGGTGCCGATCCGAGTCCGGAAAGAGCAGCCCGGCTACGTCCTCAACTCCCTCCTCGTCCCGCTCCTCGACGCAGCATCCCAGCTTGTTGCACGCGGCGTCGCCGACCCGGAGACCGTGGACACGACCTGGCGGATCGGCACCGGCGCACCGGTCGGACCCTTCCAGATCTTTGACATCGTCGGCCTGCGGACAGCCCACGCCATCGCTAGCGCCTCACCGGACGAGGGCGCTCAGGCGTGGGCTGCGTACCTGCAGTCGGAGTACCTCGACAAGGGCAAGTACGGAGTCGAATCCGGTGAGGGGTTCTACCGATACCGCTGAACGAAGCGCCACTTCCCGAATCTGGGCTCACCCACCACCTGCTGAATGGCGCGGGCACTGATGCGGAACCTCTAGACCCCTGCACAGACCTGTTGCTCAAGGGCCTGCGCCCATCCCAGAACCACGCGGAAAGCTCAACGACCCCGCGCGGCGTTAGGGCATACCTCAGCGCGAAAGCGGCATGTAGCTCACCTGAACCATGCCGTCGACTCTGACTGCCACTCGGGGGTACCTTCGGTGCGACAATACGGGAACGCCTCTGATTAGCAGGACGTGTCTAGATAGGGGATTGACTTGGCTGGGTGGTTCCGACGTGGACATGCTGCTCGCGTGAAAAAGGTTTACCGAAACCTATTCCCCCCAAAGCTCAACGACCAGACGGCAAGGGATTTATTCGAAGAAAGTAAGGCGAAGGCGGCAATTGCGCGGCACATCTACGCTGGGGGGATTGGAATCGTCCCGGCCGCCGGAACTCTAGTTCTAGTTATAAATGTTCTCTACAGGGTTAAAGGTGACGTCAATCTTTCATTGGCCATTCTCCTATCCTTGCCCCTTTCATCACTGGCTATTATCATGCTAGTAAGTCTGATCAACCTTTTTTTGATTGGCACGGGTAATGCACTAGCGACAATGTATGGACAAAAGGGCTTGTCGCCCCAAGTTCGCCACTGGGTTGGGGTCGGCCTTTGGATCGTTGTTAGCTCAAGCGCGTTCGCTCTCTCTTGGAGCTTCTTCGCAATCCTCCTGGTATCCGTGTACATCTACTGGCGTTCTGAGCGAGCAGAGCAGCCGGCAGTTTCGATACCTACTCGTCAGTGGCTGTGCGGTGACGTTGCCCCGACTGACACTGTGCTCAGGGCCCTCTGGCTGGAAGGGCGATGGATCCTCAAGCGGAAAGGGATATTGAATGTTGGGGTCATCCCGCGTGCGCTACCACGACCTTTTCTGCACCGTTCTGAATCAGATGTAGAGCGGGACGTTCTCAGGCGTCAATCGGTCATAAAGAGCGCCCAGCCCCGCACTAGCTTCGGACGGATCGCCTCGGTATTCGCTGTCAGCCTAGGAATCTATGCTGCGCAGCTCTTCACTACGCCGCTTGCGTTCGCCCCGTTGGTCCTGATGGAGTATTCGGGTGCTTCGAAAGTTGGTTACCTGGTTGGCTCGACCGAGCGGCCTCTATTTATCGACAGGGAAGTTCGGTACGGCGAGTATCTCGATCCGGCAAAGATCGAGTCCGAGAAAATTTGCAGCCCTGCCAGTTTCAGCAAATCAGTCTTCCGAGTATGGCAGTCCGAAAAAAATCGCGTTGATTGCTGAAAGCGAGAGCCTCGAGCGTTGACATAAGAGCGCTGTATCGGCCGCGGACGAGAACAGCCGGCCGCCCCGAGGGGTGGCCGGCTGTTCTGCGTGGAGGAGTGGTGTCAGTGTGCGGCGTCGTAGGCGTCGCGGACGGCCTGGCTGATCCGGCCACGGGAGGATACCTCGTGCCCATTCGCTGCTGCCCACTCGCGGATCTTGGCCAGCTCGTCGGGGTTGCTGCGCTGCTTGCTGCCCGACGTGCTGCGGCTGTTCCGGCGGCTCACCTTGCGAGCTGCGGCGATGTAGTCGGAGAACGCTTCGCGCAGCTTCTCGGCGTTGTCGTCGGAGAGGTCGATCTCGTAGTGGTTGCCGTCGAAGGAGAACTCGACGTTCTTGCCGCCGTTTTCGATGGTTTCGCCGGTGAGGTCGTCAATGAGCTGGGTGGTGACTTTCTGTGCCATAGCTCTTGTGTAGCAGGAAAACGCCCGAATCCCCGCAGTGAGACGTGGCCGTGAGAGGTTTTTCGCCAGCGTCGAGTTGCGGTGGGTTTGGTCGTATCCACTCGCTAGGGACCAAAGCGCTGCTTCGAGGGCGCTGTGTTTGGTTGTGGCAGTTACGGTGATGTGGTGACTGATGCCACCGCACGCAAGCAGTTGCGGCATCGTCTCGCGATGCTCGCCGTCACGCTCGACGGTGACCAGCGGCCGCCGCGATCCCGGCTGGTGTGGTCGCTCGTCGAGCACGGCGGTCAACCGCTGAACCCGGACCTGCGGCCGTATGAAACCGCAGTGGAGGACGTCGACCCGCAGACCCTCGCCGCGATTGCCGACCTCTACGGTGTGCCCCGCCCCTACCTGACCGACTTCGGCGCTGACCCCGTTTCCGAGCACGTCATCGACGAGGACCTCTTCCGAATCCGCACCACGACACCACGGAACCGCTCCGCGGTCACCTACGAGACCGTCTCGCGGGTTCCCGTGCCACAACCGGCGCCGGAGGAAGTGGCAGTGCTGTCCGAAGCTGGCCGGCGGGAAGCACGCGCCGACGTCCGCAGCCGCATCCCAGCACTGGTCCTGATCACCATCGTCAGCGCGATCGCCGTGACAGCGCTCGCCCTGGTGGGCACCGTCATCACCTGGATCCTGTGTGGCGTCGCTGTGCTGCTGTTCGGCGGTCGCATCATCGGCGACGTGCGCAGCATGCGCCATGCTGCGGCCTTCGCTCGCATCCCCGAGCCCGCGTTCACCGTCGCCTTGCAGGACGGACTCCGCCACGCGATCGCCCGCCGCTTCCACCGCCAACGCACCCACAGCAGGCTCCCCCTCGAGCAGCTCGTCGCCATCCTCGATAGCACCACCCCGATCGGGACCCTGCAACTCGGTGCCCTCACCGGCGGCACCGCCGGCGCGCAGCGGGACCTACTCAGGATCGCGGTCGCCGAAGCGATAGCAGCACGCGAACGAGCAGCCCTGTGGGCTCACGCCCGCCGGCCACAGGCGCGGTAGGTGGGTACGGTCATCGGGTGAAGCAGAAACGCTGGCAGGAGATCACTGAGTGGCCGTTGACGGTGGCCGCGGTGCTCTTCCTGGCCGCGTACGCCTGGGAAGTGCTGGGACACCTCACCGGAGCAACCGCAGCGATAGCCGAAGTAGTGATCAACACCACGTGGGTGCTGTTCGTCCTGGACTACCTCATCAACCTGCTCCTCGCCGAACGACGCGGCCGCTGGTTCACCACGCACCTGTTCGACTTCATCGTCGTCGCGCTTCCCATCCTCCGACCGCTCAGGCTCCTCCGCTTGGTGACCCTGGTGTCGATCCTGCAGCGCCGTGCAGGAGCTGCGTTCCGCGGCCGAGTCATCCTCTTCGCAGCGTCGAGTACCGCACTGCTGCTCTTCGTTGCTTCCTTGGCGATGCTCGATGCTGAGCGAGACGCACCCGGAGCGCTGATCACGACGTTCCCGCAGGCACTGTGGTGGGCGTTCGTCACGATCACCACCGTGGGGTACGGAGACCTTTACCCCGTGACCGGAACGGGACGGTTCATCGCAGCCGGCATCATGCTCGGCGGCATCGCACTCATCGGTGTCGTCACCGCAACCCTGGCCTCGTACATCGTGGAGCGAGTCACGCAACAAGACGAGACCACCGACAAGCGAACCCAGGAACAGGTACGCAGCCTCACGGACGAGATCCGCCAGCTCCGTGAAGAGCTGCGCCAACACGACACAACACGCCCTCCTCACTCAGAACACGGGACAGCAGCACCAGACAAGGGGTCGCCCGGGATCGGTAGAGGCCCGTCGGGCGCAACGTAATCACGACACGAAGCGAAGCGATCTCGACGACACCGAGCGATGCTGCTCACAGGCGGCGTGTCCCGCCGGTGGTTTCGGACGCCCGGAAACGGTCGTTATCGGGCAGCCGATTGCGACCACCAACTAATCGGCCAATATTCCCATCAGGCGTCGTATTGCGTAGTCCCGGCGTTCGACAGAGGTCAGGTCAGGTGTCGTCCGGTCGTCTACTGCGTAGCTAGGTGACTCCGTTACCGGCGGCAGTGACTCCGTGGTGAAACCGTTGATCGCATCACCAACAGCAAACCTAAACTCATTGGTGTGGAATGTTATCTCGTAATGAACATCAGAACCATACCATCGATCAAGGTCGACGAAGAGTTCCGCAACGTATACCAAGTGATGCACATCTTGAATCAGGTCGGCAAGGTAGCCACGATGCGCAGCGTCGTCAAACGTACGCGCGAAGGCGGTCATCACAGCGATATCGTCTGCCTCCCCAATGCCACCTAAGCCGTCCTGTTGCACTCGCTCGACCCACGATGCAATTGCTTGGTCGTACGGAGTGCGAACGGATTCAAAATCATCTTTATGGAGACGGCGCGTGGCGTAACCAGCACGCACCAATTGTCGGTATCCAAATTCATCTCTAAACTCTGATGCACTGATCGCTCTTAGTCGAATCGCACGTTCGGCCTCCAAGGCGAGCCAGCGATCGATGGTGGATAGCCTGGAAAACGCATCTCGGCCAATTTTTAAGACGTCTAGGCGCAGTCTCGCAATAAAAGCAATAAGCGGCCGCGTAACTGTGTCTGCGTCTTTCCGAGCAGTAGAGAGAAGTTCTATCGCAAGTGCACCGCGCTCTCCGTCAGCGCCGATCATGATGGCTCGAAGTGTGTCCAGCTCCGGCGTGGCAGTTGCGCCGGCAAGTGCGTCGGTAAGGGCCACTTCTACGAGCCGCTCGCTGACATCGGCGTCGGTCAGCGCCACGACGAAGTAGCGGTGGAAGTAGCGCTCGTGATGCAGCCGCCACTTCCTACCGGCGAGGCCGCCGGCGGTTGTTCGGACGAAGAGGAACTGGAGTACACGGGCCACGACCCCGCTCTGTCCACGCTTGACGATGCGCGGAAGATGCTCCATTCGCGGGTCGGGGAGTTCGCTTGGATCATTCTCGGTCCAACCCAGATACCTGTCGGAGTGGGTACGGATGTCTTCCCATACCGCATGCTGCATGAGCCGCAGCCACGTCAATGCGATGAAGTCGAGTGCGTCAATCTCCGCTTCGGCAACAAGTGGGGCCAAGCTGTCGAGTTGTTCCTTAAGCCGCCGAGCGGATCGTGGGGTCTCTATTCCGTCTGCGAGGAGCCGAATCAAGTCTTCCTTTTGCTCTAAATAGTAGTTGTCGAGAGTGTCACTGTCGGCAACTCCGGAGTGAACATCGACGATCGCTCGGCACCAGGTCCGCCTCGTTACCATCGGCACAGGGGGGACTTCAAACGGGTGCTGAACAATCTTCTCCATGAACTCCGAGCTGCTGCCCTCAGAATTCCCGGCATGCAGGTTCCGGTCAATGGTGACTTGATCGTAAGCGAGCAGGTAGTGCACATTTTGGAAACGCCCGAGAAGGCGAACGACTCTCAGTACAGTCCTGAGCTCTTCGTAATCGAGTCGGTCGACGTCATCGACGATAACGAGGACCCTCTTCTCCTGGCGCGCGACTTCTTTGCTTATTTGGTTGAAAGTCACATGCCAAGCCGGCTGGCTGGCTGCGTACGTGAGTGCAGCGTCCGCAATCTTTTCCGCCGAGCGTCCGGCGATTGGAATGGCGCTTAGGGCAGGCACGCCGAAGCGGGCATATTTAGCAAGTGACCGGCGCAGAGCTTTCCCCTTCTTGTCAGGGAAGGCACCCGCAAGCGCAGAAATGAACTCCGCGGTAATAGAGTTGACGTCTGCCGCCGACCAGGGACTGAAGTCGACCACCGTCCATCCCCCGTTGCTCAGATGAGTACGCATTTCCGATAGAAGTGTGCTCTTCCCTGTTCCCCAGGACCCGACTAGGCCGAAGACCGCTGAATTTCGCCCCGGCTGGACATGATCGATCCGCCGTGCCATGGCAGCGGCGAAGTCTGCTCGGCCGGGGATGTCTGAGGCTTCGAGTGCATCGTCGTTCCAAATTGCATCAGTCATCACCGCCACATTCAAGCGCATCGGTGGAAGCCTGCTCCCATCAGTCGGCAACTGCGACCGACGTGCTGGGGCTTGCGTCTGACAACCACCCACTCGGCGTAGCCGCAAGGATCGACGCGACACGAAGCGAAGCTAAAAGGACGACACAGAGCGATGCTGCTCACACATCACGGCGTTGGTCGATGGTTCCAACAACGCACCGCACTCGTTCGTGACCGAACAGGCACCCGTGCGCTGTAGGTCAACTGGACTGAGGATCGGCCCGACTCGGACGTAGAACGTAAAGGAGCCGGTCGCAGCTCCGCCGCATAGAGGCAAGGGCAGTCCACCCCGGACAGCCGCAGAGCCTCAACCACCTTGGAGCACACCATGCACGACGTCCTGCCGTACCTCCCCGCTTTGTCCTTCGCAGCGGTCAGCATCACCACCACGGTGTGCGTCACCGTCGTGAAGCTGCGGCCGTACCGCGAAGCGAGACGCTTCGGCGACGTCGCCCTGAAGTCGTCAGGGAAGAAGGAGCGGGCGCGCATCGCACGGTCGCTCGCTCGTGACTACGCCCGTCGACGGGACCGTGGGAGTGCGCGCTCGAAGAAGAAGAAGAAGAAGCGACACGCTGGCTGATGTCGATGGGCGGATGTAACATGCAAGCACAGGCCATCGGAACCCGTGACGGGAACCGGTGACTAGGACTACGTCCCGTGACGGGACGGAGCAAGACCACACGTCCCGTGACGGGACGGAGCAAGACCACGTCGGATTACTCCGGCGGGAAGACCCTTGCAGGCGCGATGCCTGCGAACGAGGCTCAAGGCGCGACGCCGACCAGCCTCGAGCATTACGCCGAGAAGAAGCCCGGGTGGCATCGGATCGGTACCGCAAGAACCCCGGGAGGGTTGAAGCGGACGGCCAGGAGCGCTCTGTCGCTGGCCGGCTGGGGTCCCGCGACCGCAACCGGGCAGTGATGAGTCCGAGCCCTCCTTGCCTTGCCACCAGGTCGACAGCTCTACACGCTCACCTGCTTGGCGTTGGCTCGCGGGGGCCGACGCCTGGTTGGAGGCGTTCGTGGATCTCTCGTTCTTCCCTGCTCTCAGTCCGTACCTCGGTGGTGCCGGCATCATCGCGGGCAGCTACGTCTTCGTGGCGTTGCTCCGGCTTCGCCTCGCAAAGCACTTCGGCGACCGAGCCCTCGAGCTGAGCGGCAAGAAGGACGAGCATGCTCATGAGCTCGCGCGTGAGTGCCTACGCACCCCTCGGGTCGCTGTGCTGTGGAGGCGGAAGGACGACGGGTCGCACTGAGGACCACGGGCGGCTTGCGGCCGTCGAGCGACTAGACGAGACGTTCAACTGATAACAGAACGATCAGGGTGTTGAACGTCCGCCCAACTCCATCGACCTCGCGCCTATCGCGAGAGATCGTTGCCGGCTCCGCGCCGCCCGGGATCCGGGCGACCGCGCCGCGCGTTGAGGGCAGCGGCCGGCGACGTCGGGTACGACACTGCCGCGGCGGAGACTCGCTCGAGCTTCTGATCGACTCCCGGTCGCCGGTATTGAGCCTCGAGGGCCGGTGCCCCCGTCGAGTCGACACGGTGTTCCTCGTAGCGGACGACGGCACCTTGGTCGCGCGCGAGCCCGGAGGCGGCGGCCCGGCATCGTGAATCGGTCTGGCCCTCCTCGTAGAGCGACGCGGGCAGCTCTTCGGGCACCCAGCGGCCACCGAGCGGCGCACCCGTTCCAGCCTCGGCCGCGACATAACCGTCGCGCCATCGCGTCTGCGTGCGCGCGATCGACTCGTCTCGTTCTACTTCCACTTCGACGACGGTGAGCTGGTAGCCCGCTGCGCGGAGTTGCGCGCCGATGCTGAGCGCGGTGCTGGGGTCTGACAAGACTGTGTCGATGACGATGTTCTCGCCTGCCGTGATCGCGTCGCTGCGGGCGGCTCGCGCCAACAGGGACGATTCCTCGTGGACGAGGGATGCCAGCTCGAGTGGGTAGAACCGTTCGTCGGCGGCCATTCGCGACCGGACATCGGCCGGCGCGATCGCGGACCAGAGGGACTTGTCGCGAATCGCTTGCTCGAGCAGGCGGTCCTTGAAGTAGTCGGCATCGATGATGCGCCACTGGTCGAACGGAATCCCGCTCCTGTGGACTACGGCTGGCAGGACGGTGCTCTTGCCGGCTCCCGGTGGTCCGGCGAGGATGATCGCCTTCTTGTCGACGGCGACGTTGGGTTTCGTCGCTCTGTGTTCCTCGAGGATCGTCCTGTGGAGCTGGTTGCGGCCGGCTCGCGGCCGGGGAGCACCGCCCACCATGGTGAACCACTGGGGGTTGTTGATGGTCGCGGTAGCGGCGTCGGCTCGTAGCGGGCCGCCGGCCGCGCTCATGCGGCTGAGCGTTTCCCTGTGGGCCTCGATGGGTTCGGGGTCGGGCGCGGGCATCAGTTCATGTTGGCGGCGTACCGGTCGAGCGCTTCGTCGTACATCTCGTCGCTGATCAATCCGTGGCGGTGGGCATCCTCAACGTCCGCCCAGGTGCCGGGTCCCGGCTCCCACGCATCATCGTATTCACTGGGCCGGTGGCTCTCGGCGTAGGGCCACCGCCCGAGCTCGTCGACAGCCTGGTCACGGGTGATCTCCCCAACGGCGTAGCGCTGCGCGATCTCCGTGGGGCTTGCACCACTGAATCCATCAGGAAGATCCGCGGCGCCCTTGGTTGCAATCTGGCTCACGCGCGCCTGACTGATGCCGAGCTCCAGCGCGATGGCTGTCTGCGACAGGCCGCCAGCCCGTAGGCCTAGCCGGATGATCCGGTCACGGTCGAGGTCGACGAGCGCGCCACGCGCGCATACAACCTGCAGCGCGTGCGAGACGTCGCTGGCAGCGACGTCGCCAGCGGAGCGGAGGGCAGCAAGGATGCCCTGCTGCTGCAGCATATGAGTCATAGCCACTCCCTTCTATAAGTCAAGTTATACCCGTTGTGTGTTTGTGTGCTGGGAATCATGAAGCCCCCGGCCGGAGAGAGTGGGCGGGGGCTTCGGTGTCGGCACCGGGAGAGAGTCGGTCCCGACGGGCTCGAGCAGGTCGGAGAGAGTGACCTGTCGAGAGTTGTTGATGCCGAAGTAGAACGGACCCCCTGACGCCGAACTGGGATGGACCCCCTGGTTGACGCTAGGAGGGTGATCA
>NZ_JADKSB010000022.1:0-47604 GCF_015350935.1 Curtobacterium sp. VKM Ac-2887
AGTACGAAGCAATCATCAACCCACAGGCAGCACTCGCGGCCTAAACCAACGAGTCAACCCAACCTGCAGCAGTCCCGTGCGTGGTATTCCTGGGTCGCCTCGCAACAGCCGTAAGCGTGCACGATGCGGCTGACGGTGAGGATTAGCCGCGGCATGGAGTGCCTCATTGGTGCGGCCTCCTCGACCAGGCCCATGCAAAGCCAAGGGCGTCCGCGTCATCACGAGTGAGGACGAGTACAAACACCTGCACGAACTGACCGACGCGGCAGACGACGCCGAGGACCGTCCGGTCCTCGATGCGGACGCGCACGCGAGCGGCTGCGCCGGTCACGCCGTCGTCCTGCAGGCCTGGGGTGAGCACGCCGCGGTGCCGGTGTGCACGACCCCGAGCGAGCACCACCTGAAGTACCGCGGGTTCTTCACCGGCAGCACGCCCGCGGCGGAACTGACCGAGGAAGAAGCCGCCGAGCAGAAGGAGGCTGAGAAGCAGGCGTGTCGTGAACTGATCAAGGGCAACAAGGCGTGGGACGCAGCCGACACCCTCCGGACCGAGTTCGTCCGCACCCTCCTGCAGCGCAAGGCGCTGCCGAAGGACTGGACGATGTTCGCCGCCGTCGCGGGCACCCGCCACGGGTGGACGATGCGCGCCGACAACAGCGGCGGCGTCCGGGACCTCCTAAACATCGAATCCGGCACCGGGTACGGCGCGGACACGGTGGCGCTGTGGGTGGAGCAGCGCCCCGCGAAGGCTCCGCACGTCGCTCTCGCCGTGGTGCTGTCCGCCTTCGAGAACGCGGCGGACCGGAACTGGTGGCGCTACCGACCGCGGAGGGCGCGGCGTACCTGAACCAGTTGGCTGCCTGGGGTCACCGGCTGACCAACGTGGAGAAGATCGCCGCGGGCATCCAGCCCGACACTGACTAGGACGGCGACGAGGCCACCGCGGCCGATTAGGTGAAGCGGCGTGAGGGTCGCAGCCAGCGGCCCTCACGCCCACCGGCCCCGGATCGTGTCCCATCCCGGCCCGGAAATATCCCATCGGGCCGCCTGGGTGTCCGTGGGCCGCGCCGCACCCTCCGGGCACGGCGGCAAGGGCTTTGAACTGCACCCCTCCCGACCCCGGCGCTGCTCGACGGAGCTCGCACCGCGACGACACCGCAGAGCGGCGCCGCGATCAAGAGCGCTCAGAGGGAAACGGGACCCCCGCTGATCGACGTCGTGTCACGGGGACGAGTGACCCAGGCGATCTGGTGGTCGTCGCAGAACCGCGCCGGCGGCTCTTCCTCGGTGTCGAGATCGAGCAGCTCCCACGCCTCCGGCGCCACCTGATCGGTGCAGCCGGCGACATCACACGGCTCAAAGACGGCGAACTGCACCCAGAACGCGTTCGACACCACGATCGGTGCCGGCGTGCCCAACCCAGCATCGGGATCAGCGGTGGCCACCGGCAGGGGAGCGGGCATGGTCGTCTGCTCGAGCGGAGCGTCGACCGAGGTATCCCGGTCCCTGTCCCGGTTCTTCCTACCGCCGCGTCGTCGAGATCCCATACCCGGATGCTGCCAGCAGCACCCCGCAGTGCACTGCCGGACATGCCGGAGATCTCGCCACGTTCAGGACTTCCGGCCGGAGGCCGGGAGCCGCTGCGCTCCGGGTGGAACCGGCTGCGCCGGCACTGTCAGGCCCTGCGGGCCGTTGGTTTGCCGTGAAGCCTTCGTCAGCGTACGGACGTCCGGGTTCCGCGCAAGCCGCTCACGCGGCCGGATCTTCCAAGATTTTCGGCACGCGCTTCGCTTATTTCGCGCCGGAATTCTCTCCCCCTCCGCCCTTCGGGTTGCACTGCACCCTCCCGTCCTAGCGGCGACAAGCCGCCTTCCAGGCAAAACAACAAGAGGGAGAAAGGAACCCAATGCAGCACATCGACACAGTCACCACCATCGTTCCGGTCGTGGACGAGGACCACATTCCCCGCCAACTGGCGAAGATCGCGGAACGCGACGAAGACCTCCGGGTCCGCGCCCGCCAGGGCTACCAGCTGACCCACACCGCCACCGTGACAGGTCCGCACTTCACGACGTTCGTCGACACCTTCACCCACGACAGCGACGAGTGACAAAGCGGCCGGGACCAAATCGAAGTTGGTCCCGGCCGCCCGAATCACTCTCCCACAACCGATCCCGAAGGAACCGGCACCCCATGACTACCACCATCCTCCCCACGAAGGCCGTCGCCGCCCTGCTCCGGAAGGAGCTCCGCAACCGGTTCCCGGGCGTGAAGTTCTCCGTTCGTTGCGCCACCGGCACCGCGGCCGCGTGGATCAACGTCACCTACGACGACGGCCCCACGCATCAGCAGGTTCAGGCCATCACCGGCCGGTTCGAGGGGCGTTCGTTCAACGGCCAGACCGACAGCTACGACGACAACGGCACGACCCTCGTCGTGGGCGACGCTGACGAGATGCCGACCGAAGTCCGCTACTCCTGTGACGGCATCATCATCACCCGGGGCTACTCGCCTGCGGGCCACCTGGCCGCGCAACGCGTGGTCCGCGAGGACAGCAGCATGCGGCACCTGGTCCTCTGCGATGAGCACGGCACCCTCAACGATCGCCACCGCGACCTCACCGACGGCCGAGCCGAGGAGTTCAGCGCCGGCGGCCGCGGGTGGCCGTACCGGAACCTGTCGGCATGGTCCGCGGTCCGGTTCGTGCTCGAACGCGTCAACCTCACCACGGCACCCGCACGCCAGTAGCGGGGAGGGCCGCGCCGCCGACTTCGACGGCGACGCGGCCCCTTTCCCACGGTAGTCCCCGCTGACCAAGGCGGGCACCCACACCGCAGCCTAGAGAGGACCACCCCGCATGTTCATCACCTACGAACGCCCCACCCACCTCGACGACGAGCAGACCGACCCGCAGGCCCCGGCCGCGGACATGGCACCCGGCGCGGACGTCGACCCCCGCGTGCCTGTGTGTGGTGCGTCGACGTACGATGTCGCCGGCACTCAGTGGACCTGCACCCGCAACCCAGGTCACACCGACGATGAGCACCGGGCCGTGTTCGACCGTTACCACGGCGGGCCCGTCGGACAGGTCGCGATCGCGTGGCAGTACGAGTGGGGTGGCGCCGGCCACGGGCCGTCCTCCACCGAACCCATGACGACGGTCACCGTCACCGTGTCGTTCCCGTCGACGGCATGGACGAACGAGCAGCTCCCCGACGCGATCACTGACGAGGTGCGGTCTGTGTTCTGGGAGTGCGACCACGACGACGTCACCGTGGCCACCACCGCGACCAGCAGCATCCGGGCGTGATCGTTCGGCCGGCGGCCGCGCAGCAGGCGGAAGACCGCCGCTCCGCGGCCAGCCGGGACAACACAGTTAGAGAATGCGCAGCACGCTATTCCTACCGGGTGACGGTAATAGCAGCACGACGTTAATGCGCCAGGGGATAACCAGCCCTCCCGCCGTTATCGATGTCCCAGCCGTGCGTTCGTAAACGTCAAGCGTTGGTGCCAGATAATGCATATGCAACAACCTGCCAACAGTAGTGCCGTCCGGTAGAAAAAGGCCGAAGAATGTGCGGAAAAGGGTACCCATATAGGCTCGCGCGTTATAGAATAGAAGCATGCAACGGGGAGCAGTTACCCGGCATCACAAACTTTACGAAAAGGTGATTTCGTTGAACATCACGGTGTATACCAAGTCCGGGTTCTGCGGCATGTGCAAGGCCACGGAGCGTGCTCTCGCATCCGCCGGCATCGAGTACACCGAGCTGCACCTCGAAGACGTCGACCAGGCGCAGATCGAAGAGTGGAAGACCACCCTCGGCATGAACGCCCCGATCGTCGTCACCGACACAGAGACCGGTTCCTGGAGCGGGTTCCGCCCCGACAAGATCGACGCCCTCGCCTCGAGCATGGCCGCGTGATGACGATGACCCTCGAGCGTCCGACCACCGTCCGTCCCGACGTCATCCAGCCGGAGACCCGTGCTGCCGTCGACGAGCTCTACGCCGGCGACACCGTGGCGGCGTTCCGCGCGATTGACGCCGCCACCGCGGACCCGACCGAGAGCATCCGAGAGTGGGAACTGTCCGCCGAGCAGCGGCAGGTCTACGAGGCTGGGTTCATGGTTGGGTTCCAAATGGCCGCCCCGGCGCTCATGGCTGAGGTCGCCTCGCTGCGGGCCCGCCTCGAGCATGCCGAGCATGATGCCGACCGGTACTACGCCGAGATGTGTCGTCGACCCGCGCCCGCGGAACCGTCTGCGTCGGGTCCGACGTTCGCGGAGATCTCCCAGACCCGCGGCGAGCACGACCGCGCCGCCCGCAACGATGCAGCGATCGACCGGATGTTCCCGCAGTACGCCGGCGCCCGCGCATGAGCAGGGACACTAGAACGATGGTGACAAGCGACGACGTCGAGTGGCTGCGTTCTCCGCCGGTGTCGCGGGAGCTGCAGCGTGCGTCTGCTCGTGCGCGGCCGCCGCACATCCGGGTGCACGACGCGGAGCAGTTCCGCCGGGAGGTGCTGCAGCACATCGACGTCCTTGCACGCCTCGACGTGACCGCGGCCGAACGCGCCGAAACCGCCGCATGGCGGCACCGCATCGAGGCCGCACCCTCCCACCGAGTATGGGTTGAGTACCAGCATCCGTCCAGCAACGATCAGGGAGCACCGGGGTGAGTGCCGGGCGGAAGCGAGTCCGCGTACAGGGCTTCGACATCCCAGCAGGGGAGATCATCGGGCTGATCCGTTGGTTCCCGCTCGAGGGGGAGTGGCAGCACGAACTCGTCACCGGCGCCCTCCACGGCCTCACCGCCGACGGCCGAATCGAGCTGATCAACGGCGACGAGCTCCGCGCCTACGACGCCGACGTGTGGGCGGTGTGCTCGGCCGTCCCGGAACCGCTCCGCGGTCTCGCGTCCTGATGTCAGTGCAGCCCACGTTCACGTTCGCACGGCAAGCGGAGACACGGGAGCCTCAGCCGTTGGTTGCGGACGTGTTCGCGGCGCCGGCGGATCTCGACGAGTTGGCAGCGCCGCCCGCGGATCGCGGTGCGGGTGAGATCCCGATGGGGGAGTTCACCGCGCGGGAGTGGGCGATCTTCCGGCAGGGGCAACGGTGGGGGTATGAGTCACGGCAGGCGGAGGTGGACGCGGCGTGGAACGCGTTCAACGCTGCGGACTTTGACGCCGACCGGTACTACCGGGCTGCGTACGACCACGACAACCATGACTGCGCGGTCCATGCGAACAAGGGCCGCTACCAGGGTGCGTCGATGCGGCTGCTGCACTGGGTGGATCCTGACGACGCTGAACCGTCCGGTTCTGCGGGGCGCGCATGAGTGGTGATCGTGGTGGTGTGTCCGCGGCCGAGGTGGATCGGCGGGTGCAGTTCGCGGACGCGGCGCTCGGCGCTGCAGGCCATCAGGTCACGGACCCGGTACTCCGCGAGTACGTCCGTCGCGTCGCCGCCAAGGCCATGACAGTCGACGCCGCACTCGCAGCCGGGCTCGCGCACCTTGACGCCGAACAGGACCGGGGCGGGGCCGACACGTGACCAGCCCGCCGTCGACCGCTCCGGAACGGTTCTGGTCGCATGTGGTCAAAGGGCCGGGACCGGCGGACTGTTGGATCTGGACCGGCGCGATCGGGGACGACGGCTACGGCCGCTTCTGGTTGCCACAACCCGACGGCGGGCAACGGGCGATGCGGCCGCAGCGATGGCTGTACGAGCACCTGACCGGTGTCGCGCTTCTGCCGGAGGTGTTGCTGCTGCACGCGTGTGACGTGCCGTTGTGTGTGCACGTCGACGTCGACACAAGGTGGTCGCACCTGGCGCCAGGGACGCATCGGGGGAACATGCTCGAGCGGGTGCAGCGCGGACGGCACCGCAACGGGTCGACCGCGATCCGCACTGCGGGCATCGCTCGTGCGGAGCGGGTGCGGTTGTCGCGTGCGCTCCGGGAGGCGTTCCGCGAGCACGGCTGGGATCCCGCCGCGATCGCCGCGCACAAGACCGGGATCGAGTCGGACACACCGACCCTCTGGTGAACGCAGCCCAGCCGCGTGCGTTACCCGACGCGTGGGGTGGCCGCGTGTGTGGGGCAGAGATCGGTGTAGCTGCTGGAGGTGTCCGCGGTCGACCATCCGTGTTCGCGTGCGAACGATCGTGCTTCGGCGCGACTGCTGGTGTCGTCGGCCGTCGCGATCGGAATGATGACGCGATCGCAGCCGAACGCGTCGCAGCTCACGATCATTGCTGAGCGGGCAGCCACCGTGCGCCCCGCTACCTGAGCGGCCCGGCGAAACCGCACGCGGCGAGAGTCATGATCACGCGGCCGCGTCTTCGCCGCGATCGACGTCGCACTCGTCCGCTCGTGCGCTGTCATCGACCGCCGGCAATTCGTCCGGCCGCTCAGCAGTGGACGTGGCCGTGCCCCGCTTGGGGCGCTTCACCTCGCGCACGGGCAGGCCCAGGCGTTCGGCGACCTCGTCGCGGGTGACCTTGGTGTCGAGCATCTGCCCGACGATGTCGGCGGCTTCCGCGCGGGACGCTTCGACCTGCTGCTCGGTCTCGGCACGGATCGCGGCGATGCGCTCTTCCGCGGCCGCCTCGATGCCCGCGACTGCGTCGACGGCAACGAAGTATTCGACCGCGAGTTCTTCAAGCTGCTCCTGCCGGCGGCGGAACTCCGCGGCGCGCTGCGCTGCCTGTTCCCGCGCCGCCTTACGGGCAGCGGTCTGCTTCGCTGACTTCCGGTTCTCGGCCATGTCGATCTCTCCCAATCATCCGCCCGGCCGCCCTGTCACGACCTAACGGCCACTA
The DNA here is from genome assembly GCF_015350935.1 of Curtobacterium sp. VKM Ac-2887. Taxonomy (NCBI): domain Bacteria; kingdom Bacillati; phylum Actinomycetota; class Actinomycetes; order Micrococcales; family Microbacteriaceae; genus Curtobacterium; species Curtobacterium sp. VKM Ac-2887. The sequence goes on from NZ_JADKSB010000022.1 coordinate 6,829, forward strand.
CACCGACCGTGAGCGGCCGGAAGCGGACCGGCGGTCGCCGGGCCGTGTTCATCCGAGCCAGAACCGGACTGCGGTTCTGGCTCGGATGCTGCCCTCGACGCACTCCCAACCAGCTGCAACGACAGTCTTCGTTCCTCAGCCGTCGAAGCATCTGGTTTTCGTGGTCTCAACCAGCATCCGCGCTCACTCTAGCTCGCGTGCAAGTTCCCCTCATCCTTCGGTCCACTAGCTGTCACACCATTGGCATTATGAATGAGTGGGGTACCCTTGCCGCATGTTCGCCGCCGCATACCGTCCCGCTCTGGGGGGCTGCTGATGACGATGAGCTTGCACGTTCTGTCCACGGGTGACGGCTACACGTACTACACGTCGGAGGTCGCGACCGGCGACGTGCGGCGTGCGCAGGGCCGGGAGATCGGCGACTACTACACCGTCGAGGGGAACCCTCCGGGGCAGTGGGTCGGTGGCGGGATCGGTCTGCTCGGCATGGCCGGTGAGGTCTCCGAGGCGCAGATGAAGGCCCTCTTCGGTGAAGGTCTGCACCCGGACGCGGAGGCGATGGTCGCGAGCGCTATGGAGGCGGGGAAGAGCTACGAGGACGCGGAGAAGGACGCCCGGCTGGGCCGGGCGCCGCACCGCATGTCGGCGTCGTCGACGAAGCTTGCGGCCGCGATCAAGGAGGCCGAGGACCGGTTCGAGCGCACCCGGCACCGGGAGCCCGACGCGTCGGAACGCGCGCAGTTGCGCACCGCTGTCGGTGCGCAGGCGTTCCGCGAGGCGAACGGCCGACCGCCTGCAGACGGCGAAGAACTCGGGAAGTTCATCACCGCCGCGACCCGCTCCGACCGGAACACCGTCTCGGGGATCGACCTGACGTTCTCGCCGCCGAAGTCGGTGTCGATCGCGTGGGCTGCCGCGATCGCGCAGGACGACCACGCCACCGCACGGCTCATCGAGCAGGCCCAGGAGCGCGCGATCGCTGACTCGATCGCGTGGCTTGAGGAGAACGCGATCGCCACCCGCGCCGGCGTGAACGGCGTCCGCCAGCTCGACGTCGAGGGTGGGCTGATCGCGACGAAGTTCCGCCACCATGACTCCCGCTCCGGGGACCCGCAGCTCCACGACCACGTCGTCGTCGCGAACCGTGTCCTTGGCTCGGACGGGAAGTGGCGGACCCTGGATTCGAAGCTGCTGCACCGGCAGGCGATGGCCGCCGCGGCGATCCACAACCGTGCCGTCATGGACTACGTCTGCGAACTGACCGGCGCCACCACCCGCGCCCGTGTCCTCCGCGCCGGTGACCCCCCGGTAGTGGAGCTCGCGGGCGTCAGCGACGACCTGATCGCCGAATCGTCCACTAGATCGCGTGACTCCCGGAAGGTCGCCGCGGACCTCGAGCGGGACTACCGACGCGACCACGGCCGTTCACCTGACCGTGCCACGAGGCGCAAGATCGCCCAGCAGGCGGTGCTCGCGACGCGGCCGAAGAAGGAGCACAGCCGCCCCGTCGCCGAGGTCGCGAAGACCTGGTTCACCGCCGCCCGGAAGAGCACCCGACGTCAGGACCTCGAGGTCGGTGCGCTCCTCGGCCGCGGTCTCGGCTCTGACCAGGAGACCCCGTTCGACCCGGAGGACGCCGCACGGGCGATCCTCGCGAAGGTGTCCGAGGATCGGTCCACGTGGGGCGTCAACAACGTGCAGATCGCCGCCGAGCAGTGGGTGAACGAACACCGCGGCATGCCGGGCCTGGACGGCAAGACCGGTGCCGCGGTCATCACGAAGACCGTCATCGACGGCCACTCCATCCGCCTGACCCCGCCGCCGGCGCACGGCGCGTTCCAGCCCGTCGCGATGCGCGACGGATCCTCCCCATACGCCTCCAAGGGTGCCGTGGTGTTCTCCTCGCAGGCCGTGTTCGACGCGGAAGCGATCATCCTCGACGCCGCAAAGGACCGCACCATCGGCCCCGTCCGCGCGGAAACGTTCGCCGCCGCACGGGCGGAACACGGCGCGCACCTCGACGACGGGCAGGCCGCCCTCGCCGCCGCGTTCGCGTGCGACCCGGTCCGGGTCATGGTCGGTGTCGGGCCCGCAGGCACCGGGAAGACGACCGCGTTGAAGGTCGCCGCGCGTGCCATCGAAGCCGACGGCGGCCGCATGATCGGTCTGACCCCGTCCGCCGCGGCGGCCGCGGTCATGTCCGACGCCGTCGGCATCAAGGCCGTCACCCTCGACAAGTTCCTCGTCGGCACCACTCTCGAGCAGCTGCTCGAGGCGAAGTCGATCACCGGCGACATCGACCTCCGCCGCGGTGACGTGATCGTGGTCGACGAAGCCGGCATGGCCGGCACGGTCAACCTCGCCAAGGTCGTCCGCATCGCGGAGCTCACCGGCGCGCACGTCCGGTTCATCGGCGACGACAAGCAGCTCGACGCCGTCGCCTCCGGCGGCATGCTCCGCCTCCTCGAGCATGAGGTGGGCGCGACCTACCTGGACGAGCTCCACCGGTTCAGTAACCCCGATGAAGCCGCCGCGACGCTGCTGCTGCGCGACCCGACGGTGAAGGACCCGTGGGCGTGGCATCTCGCCAACCAACGGGTCGTCGGTGGCGACGCGGACAAGATGGCCGACCACGTCTTCAACGGCTGGCAGCAGGACATCGACCAGGGGCTCGACGCCCTCATGGCCGCCCCCACCCGTGCGCAGATCGCCGAGCTCAACGCCCGTGCGCAGGCGTACCGCTTCACCACCGGCGAGGTCCACGGGCGCCGCAGGGCGGCCCTCATGGACGGCTTCGACGCGCACGTCGGCGACCGGATCGTGAGCCGGAAGAACGACTACAAGCAGCGCATGCACCGGGGCCGGGAGTTCGTGAAGAACGGGGACCGGTGGACGGTGAAGCGTGTCCATGACGACGGCTCCCTCGACGTCGTGCACGCCGGCCACGGCGGCAAGCTTCGCCTGCCCGCCGACTACGTCAAGGACCACACGCAACTCGGGTACGCCCGCACCACCCACGGTGAGCAGGGCAACACCGGCGACACCATGTGGCAAATCGTCGACGCCTCCACCAGCCGGAACGCCGCCTACGTCGGCGGAACCCGCGGCCGCCACAGCAACACCTTCGCAGTGATCACGGAACCCGGGCAGGACATGCGCGACGTCCTGGCGAAGATCGCCGGGAACGTCGACCCGAACCTCACCGCACACGAACAGCTGCGGATCACCCACCGCGACGCGGATCGCATCGTGACCCTCGCCGACCAGTACGCCGACCTCACCCAGCAGGCCGACCGGATCCGCTTCACCGCAGCCGCGGAACAAGCGCTCGGCCTCGACGTCACCAACACCCTCGGTGGCGAGGACACCTGGGGTGTCACCGTCACCGCAATGCGCCGCGCGGAGCGGGCCGGGCTCGACCCAGCCGACGTGCTCTACCGGGCATGGACAGAACGTCCCGTCGACGACGTCGACAACGTCCCAGCAGCGCTCGGCTCCCGCATCACTGCCCTCACGAAGCAGTGGAAACAGGAACACCCACAGCTCGCCATGGAGTCGACGGTCCCGACGTGGATCGCCGACGCTGCTCCCATCCGGTCGCCCCACCTCCCGCAGGTGTGGCGGGACGAGCTCCAGGAACGCCACGACCACCTCCGTGCCCGTCTCATGGAACGCGGTGAAGCGATCGCCGCCGAAAGGCCCGCATGGACAGCGGAGCTCGGCTCCGTTCCCGCCGAACCCGACCGGCGAGCGGCGTGGGTGCGCCTTGCCGCGGAAACCGACACCTTCCGCGACCGCCACAACGTACCCCTCGAGGAAACCAACGCCATCCCCGTCGGTCGACGCGATGAGGGCGTCGGGAAGGACCTGCAGGAACGTGTTGTCGCGTCGCACAAGTCACAGAGCCTCCGTGAGCAGGCAGCGGACCGGAAAGACCGCCTTGCCGCGATCCGTGGCCGCAACGCCGACGACGCTCGGCGACGCCGCGAGGCGTGGGAACAGGCTCACGGCCGGCAGGTGCCGACCGTTCGGCCGGACGACAGCACGACGAGCCGCGACCTCCCGAAGCCGCCGAGCCGCGACAATGAACGAGAACGCTAACGCGGACCGGGCAGTTGGGTTGGCGGGTGGGGCCAGAATGCTCGCGTGGGGGTGTTGTGGTCTGTCCTGGTGGGTGTGGGTCGGCACGTGCTGAGCTGGTGGCGCAGAGCCTTTCCGAGAACCCCTGAGCATGTCCACTCGGATCTGCGGGCGTTCGAGCAGCGCCTCACGGCGTATCGGGCCGCAAGCGACTCCGCGCGAGCTGAAGCCCGCGCGGTCCTCCGAAGCAGAGCGGTCGCGGCTGGGAGCGCCCTTCCCGGCACAGTCCTCGGCGCGGGGCTCACCGCGATCGTTGCTCTCACCGGCTTGATCGGCACCTACACGATCTTCCTCACGCAGTCCGGCGTCTCCGCCGTGCGTGACGCGCAGGTCCGATCCGACGCTCTCAACGACGTAGGCAAACTTGATGACGCAAAGACAACCCTCAGCGCAGCGCTCACCGGCATGGACAGCCTGCTGCACAGCGGCGGCGAACTCCTCATCACCATCGGTGCGATCGTCCTCGGTGCGATCTTCCTTTGCCTGGGTGATCGCCCGCGATCGAGCCGCGCTCCATGCCATCGCGAGCGCTTGGCTCGAGGCGTATCTCGAAGTGGAAAACCCTGCACCGGCTCCCCTGCAGCGTTCGCGCTGGCTGCGCCGATAATCGCCGTTATGTCAGATTCTACATACGCGCACCCCAAGCGACTTGGATCGGCCTACTTCCCCTCGGCGGGGTCCGTCGACCCGCATACGCAATGCCGGTACCTCGCGTGAAGACGAATGGCTGCAGCACGTACGTCGGCCGACGGATGGGTTGATTGGAAGAACAGCGCCGACGGTGACAGCTCGGTGCTCGGGTCTAGCTCCTCCAGCGCCAACCAGGCATCACCAGTGCGATGCGCAGCCTCGATGTCGCAGCGAAGCTCCAAACGTTGAAGAAGTTGACGGTGCAACAGCCCAGAAGCCGGAAGGAACGCGCCCGCCCCAAACGACGCGCACACCACGTGCACGAGCAGGACGTTCGTGTGTGGGGCGGCTGCGATCGCCAGGAAAAGACTGCCCAGCAGCAAGCCGCCCGCCGCCCCCAGCGCTGCAGCAAGAACCCCGAACGTACCGACGTACCGTTGCCACCGCGGCACACCGAGCCGGATATGCGCAAGCTCGTGAGCAAGGGTGCCCCGAAGCACGCGCGGATCGGGGTGCTCGACCGTGCTGATCGCAACCTCGATCAGGCGGACCTCTGGCGCCGTGTGTGCCGATCCCGGGGGATCATCCGAAGCCGACACGAACACTTGGAAACCTTCCACGCCCATCTCCCCCGCGACGAGCAAGGCCACTTCCTCCGCGCGGTGCTGTGCGCGTCCGAGCCTCGTCGACCGATCGGTCGCTCTGCCCGACTTCATCACGTCATCCACACCCACGGCCGCACTGTAGCCGAGCAACAGACGACGCCACCTCGGTCTTTCGGCCTTGCCGGCGACAGCGCCGAGAAACCCGAGATGCGCTTAACCTGCACGTTGACTCGGAGGCGGCGCGCCCTACGATGCTGAGATCACTTCAGCAAAGGACCAGCATGCGTCTCGCTCAGGCTCAGCTCACGAACTATCGATCGATCCGCGACAGCACGCTGTTCCAGATCGAGCGTGACAAGACGATCCTCGTCGGCGTCAACGAAGCGGGAAAGACGGCAGTCCTGCGTGCGCTGCAGTCGATCAACCCATCGCCAGATACCCCGAAGCTCGACTACTTGCGTGACTACCCGCGCGCTGAGCTGAACGAGATTCAGACCGGCAGACTTACGCCCAGCGCGCTGCCAGTGGCGGAAGTACGCTTCGACCTCGAGGATGCAGACCGGCGTGCGGCGGCCGAGTTCGCACCGGTAGCCGACGACGTGTACATCACTGTTTACCGGTATCTCGATGGCTCCCGCACTTGGACGGTCCACGGCCTCGGGCAAAAGCTTTCAATGAAGGCGGTCGCGAAGGACCTCGTTCGTCTGCGCGCGTACTTGGCTACGCAAAGCGCCCCGCAGACGCTTCTGGACGAGATCGACGTACTCACTGCAGTGGACTCCGGTGCGGATCTGAACGCGCACGCCGCCGCGGTGACGGCCATGCTGAACACCGCGCTACCGCTCATCCCCGAAGGCTCGCCAGAGAGCGAGCGCTGGGACCGCCTCGAAGCTGCCGTGGAGGAGACGAGAGGGTGGCAAAAGGCCACCGGTGCGATCTGGTCGCGGCTGCCACTGCTGGTCTACTACTCCACCTACTTCACTGTGCGTCCGCGAATCGATCTGGAGTCCCTTGCCGCCCGGCAGGAACGAGGCGACATCGATTCCGAGTACGACTTCGGGAACCTGAGCCTGTTGAAGTTCCTTGGGTTCACAGCGCGCGAGCTCTCGGAGCTCGGCTCGGGTGCCCCGGTAAAGCCTTCCAGTTACGAAACCAACGCCGATGTTCGGAAGCAGCACGACGAGGCACTGACCGAGCACCAGCGCAAGCTCGATGACCGGCAGTACCGACTCAACGCGGCCGGTGTGAAGCTCACGCAGGACATCCGCCGCGTGTGGGGCGACGACAACGTGCAGCTGCGCATCGTTGCTGACGGCCAGTACCTCAAGGTCATGGTCGTCGACGACCTCGGCGTCGAGGTTGAACTCGACCAGCGCAGTGAGGGCTTCCGGTGGCTTGTCTCCTTCTTCGTCGTCTTCAGAGCCCAGGCCGCCGACGATCTCGCGGGAGCGATTTTGCTCCTCGATGAGCCAGGGCTGAGCTTGCACGCCCTGAAGCAACAGGAGTTTCGGAAGACCGTCTCCCTCCTTGGCGTCGATAACCAGATCATCTACACGACCCACTCCCCCTTCATGGTCGGTTCAGACGAACTCGATCTGGTTCGGATCGTTGAGATGTCCAGCCGCGAAGCCGGTACGAAGGTCCACACGCGCCTCCAGGTCGATGACCCCCGGTCGATCTACCCGCTACAAGCAGCGCTCGGCTACGAGCTCGCGCAGCACATGTTCGCGCAGAAGAAGAATCTTGTATGCGAGGGCGTTACGGACATGTTCTACCTCAACGCCCTCAACGAGGCTGCCGGAGAAGCAGGGAAGCCGACCTTCCGCAACAGTCCCGCCATCATCCCCGCGGGCACGGCGAGCAAGGTGGCGTATTTCTGCACCATCTACGCCGGCCAGAACCTCAGCGTCGCTGCACTGCTCGACTCCGACACTGCTGGCGATCAGGCCGCCACCCAGGACGCCCTCGTTGCACTGCTACCCAAGAGAGCCGTGCTCCGCGCAGGTGACTTCATCGATGGTGTCAGTCACGGCGCAGAAACTGAGGACCTCCTCCGCGAGACCCTCCTCTCCCTGGCGAAGGAGCTTGGCTGGGACAGCATCAGCACGGCAGCTGCACAGCCACATCGGCCCGTCATGGACATCCTCACCTCCGAGCACAAGAACGTGTCGAAATGGAAGCTCGCCAAAGCGCTCACACTCCACCTCCGCGACGACGGCTTTGACGCGCTCACGGCCGCCGAGCAAGGGGCGTGGGAGAAGCTCGTCGCCGCCGTCAACAAGGCGCTGTGAGATCGAAGCCCACGGCCCTGCACACTGAATTCGGACGCGCGGTCCCGCACAGCTACCGGAACCTAGCGATCTGTCTTCCCGCGCGGGACAATAGAACTCTCGGAAGGAGGAACCGATGGGATCACGCGTCCTGTACCAGGACATCAAGCCCTACGACGTCCCCAAGTCCCTTGGCGCCCTCCAGGGACCCTCCAGCGGCGTGCTGATGCTCCCGTTGGACGTCTACTGGGGTCCCGACTCTGACGCCGACCTCGACACGCTCTCGGGCGTGACGAAGGCGTACCAGGCGATCCTCCGCGAGGGGGTGTCGGCCGTGCAGGAGGCGCTGCTAAACCGCGACGTCCTGTTGCGGACTTGGGATGAGCTGCTCCTTCCCGTTCGCGTGCGATCGCTCTGGGAGTCCCGATTCCCGGAGCTCACCGCGTGAGCGACGACCGCGATCTCCAGTTCGAGGTAGCGCAGACTATCCTCCGCGGCGCCGATCAGCACGGGTTCGTGCTCGCCGGGTCGGGAGCGATCCGTGAGCACGGCATCGTTGACCGGCTCACTCGTGACGTCGATCTGTTCACCAACCGCTACGACGCGGCCGAGTTCGACCGCGCCGTCACCGAGGCCAGCACCGTCCTCGCAGACGCCGGCTACGTCGTGGAAGAGCGTCGACGGGCGGAGTACTTCGCGCATCTGAACGTCACCGCGGCGGACGGACGCCAGGTCGACGTCGACTTCGCGTACGACTGGCGCGGCGCGGAACCCGCCCGGCTGCAGGTCGGCCCGGTCCTGTCGGTGGATGACGCCGTGGCATCGAAGACCAACGCCGTGTACACGCGCCTCGAGGCGCGTGACTTCATCGACCTCGACGCGATCCGGTCCTCCGGTCGGTACACCGACGAGGAGCTGCTGCGACTCGTCGCGGACCGGGACGACGGATTCGACCGGGCGATGTTCGCCCAGCAGCTGCAGCAGGTCGACCGGATCCGTGATGACCGGTTTGCCGCATACGGGCTCGACAGCGACGCCGCGGCCGCCATGCGGGCCCGCACCACCCGGTGGGCGGCGGAGCTTGCCGCGAGTGGCGAGCCGCCAGCGCCGACGTCGCTGCCGGCCGCAACGCGGACAACGACGCTCGCTGCGATCCGTGGCCACCGGGAGCCCGACGTGCAGGCACGCCGGGATTCCTGGGAGCAGGCCCACGGACGACCGATGCGGTCCGGCACCGGGTCGTCGACGCCGGCACGTGATCTGCCCCCCTCGGCAGCCCCGGGTCGTGCGGTCGATCGAGACCGCTGACACATGAGGACGGGCCCACGCAGATGCGTGGGCCCGTCCTCATGGTGGGGCTATTGTGCTGGCGGCCTCGCCAGCGTGATCGCGTTGACCTGCTGACGGTCACCGTCGTAGAGGTGGCCGCGCTGCATGCTGCAGTCCCGGAACGGTCCGGTCGCCGCGTCGAACAGCACGGACCGGTGCGGGTCCCAGTGCCGAATCCACCAGTCCGAGAGCGCCGCCATGTTCCCGTTCTCATCCTCCTGCTCGGCCTCCGCGGCGATGTGTGCGGTCCACAGCGCCTGCAGCCGGTCGACGACCTCGGGGTGCTTCCACCACTCCGGGCACCAGGTCGCCCGCTGCGCTGACCCGGTGACTTCCACCCGGGCGAATCGTTCCTGCACCCAGTCGTAGAACATCGACTGGAACGGGTTCCCGCCCTCCGCCGGCACTCCGGTGTCGACGTCGTCCTCCCCGTCGGCGGCGACTGCCTCGATCTCAGACATTTAGGGCCTTCTTCCCGCCGTTGATGCGCCGGCGGAGCCGGAGGTTCCGGAACCACGGTTTCGTGCGGATCAGGATTGGGTCGACGCCGCTGGCGAAGACGACCGCCCGCCACTTCCGGAGCGATCCCAGCGCCCCGGCGGTGAGGATCGGTCGGAACCGGGTGGTGCCGGTGGTGCTGTCGATGACCTCTTCGTAGTCACCGATCAGCGCGGAGAGCTCTTGCAGGCGGGGCTGGTCGACCACTCCCCCGCCGAACACCCGCATCGGTGCGGCGGACCAGATCGCTTCCCATCCTTCTTTCCCGTACGTGGCGATCGCCTGTGCCGGGGACTGGAAGTACGCGTTGAGCACGATCCCGAGGGAGCCGTAGTACGAGTACACCTCCGGCAGTTCCGGCCACTTCACGACGTTCGCGCACTCGTCGAGTTCGACCACGAGCGGCACCCGCAGGCGCCCACCGTTGGCGTGAGCCTGCTCCTCGGCGGCCTTGCAGACCGCCCGGACGAGCGCGGTCACGAAGGCGGCCGCGGACCCGCCCTTCTTCGACAGCAACACCAGCGTGTCCTTGCCCTGCGCCAGCGTGGCCGGGTCGAACTGCCGGATGCCCGTCGTGGGCACTGTCCACGCCATCATCGCTTCGTTCGACAGGGCGCCGGCCATGCGCTGGGCGGTGGCGTACATGCCGGAACGGGTCTTTTCCGTCCACTCGGCGAACCCGTCGAGGGTCGCCGCGAGACCGACCACGCCGTGCCCCCGGAGGATGTCGGCGACGGTGGTCACCTTCTCCCGGGTCAACCACGCGTACACGTCTCGCAGCTGCCGCTTCTCGAGCGCGGCGGCGAGGAAGCAGCCAGCGAGCATCTTCCGCCCCGACTCGTCGAACTGCGCGTCGCCGCCGCGGTCCGACGCCTTCCGTGTGGACGCCTCGAAGATCTCCGCGAGCTCATACGCATCGTCGTCGGTGCGGATGTCGGCGAGGAGGTTGAACGTGAAGTCCGGCGTCGACGAACGGCGCACCACCTGGTTCGGGTCGAGGACGTAGGTCTCGCCGGCACCGTGGCGGGCGGCGAGGATCTCGCGGATCCCGTCCGGCTTATTCGAGGTCACCATGACCCCGCCGGGCGCGACCGCGCAGTGCGGGACCACCTCGGACGTGGTCTTGCCGCGCCGGGTGCCGTGCAGGTGCACGCCGGCGTCCTCCCACGACTGGAACACCTTGTGGCGGCCGCGGGTCGCAACCGCGCCGATCGGCAGACCCGGGCCGATGTCCGGTTCATCCTCGTGCAGGTCCTCCCGGGCCTGCTCAAGGCGCGTCTTCTCCAGCAGCGCCTTGTACTCGTACGGTGGTGCCATCCGGCGGACGGTCTGCCGCTCCTCGCGGCGGATCCGGCCGAGCCGTCCGACGGCGATCGCGGCCGCCACGATCGCGGCGACGACGACGGCCAAGATGGGGATGGCCGCACCGGGCACGCGCGCGCCGTCGATGAACTGCCCGATCAGGTCCACGACGTTCCAGGAGTATTCCGTTCCCGTCGGGGTGAACACGGCGCCGACGTGGATGCTGAGGTACGCAGCGGCCACGACGACCGCGAACAGCGCCACCGTTTCTAGCGTTGACCGCACCTCGGTCATCGCTTCAGGCCCCGCTCCCCCAGCGTCGGGCTCATCGCTGCTGTTGCTGGGGTTGTGTCATGCGTGTGGTGGCTCATGCGACGTTCTCCGTCGATGCGCCGGCGTCCATCGTGCCGGGATCCGCGAGCAGCTCGGGAAGGTCCGCGGCGTCGGCGTCCTTGTTGTCGATCCACCACCGGGCCCGATCCAGCGGACGGGCCGGCAGAAGCACCTGCTCCTCGAAGTCGGCGTCGCTGAGCTCCCCGCCCTCGACGAGCGCTTCATACGCGCCGCGGATCAGCTCCGCGCGGATCCGCAGCGCCCACGGCACCTGCTTCTCCGTGCCGACGAGATCCAGCGGCAGGCCGTCGCGGTTGGCGTCCTCACGGATCTGCTTCGCTTCCTCCTTGTGGCGGGCGTCGCGGTCGGCGTCGGACTCGCCGGAGCCGTTCTGTTGCTTGAAGCAGCGGCCGCACACCAGGTGCTCACCGAACCACTTCGCGGACGCGGCCCGCTTCCCGGCGGGCTTGTCGGACAGGTCGCGGTTCTCGATGTGCCCGCAGGTGTATTCCACGGGCCAGATCGTCTTGACAGCCATGATGGGTTCTCCTTCGTTCAGCGGGCCTGCGTCGACGTCGACGCGCCCTGGTTGCGGTTGGTGACGAGTTGCTGGATGCGGGACATCGACAGTCCCGACGCCTCGGCGGCGGCTTCGCGGCCGACGGCGATCGCGGCGTCCGCGATCGCGTCATCCCGCGCTTGCCGGGACGCCTGATAGGCGGCGACGGCGCGGCGAACCTGGTCGATGGGATCCGGGTGCGGCTGGGTGGCGGTCATGAGCGTGACTTCCCCTTCGCAGCGGACAGGGTGAGCTTTTCCGTGGTGCTGCCGAGGTCGACGTGCTGGTGCGAGCAGGGGTCGGAGAATTGCCGGAAGTTCGACAGCGGCGTGTTCGGTCGGCACTGCACCTGCCCGACCTGGGAGCCCTTCGGCATGATCGTGTTGAGCCAGGTGAGGAACTCGATGTCCTGCGGGCCGGAGCCGAGGAGCGGCTTCCCGCCGACGGCATTGAAGTCCACGGCGACGGCGGGGTTTTTGCAGTGCAGCGACCCGGACGTGCAGTGCGTGCCGATGCCGACGCAGGGTCGGTTCATGTCGGAGATCTGTACGGAGCCGTACTTGTTGAGGGCGGCGACGAGGATCTGGAGGATGCGGGTGTCGACTTGGCAGCCGGGCTTGGTGGTGCCGTCGACGATCGGGAGGATCTCCTGCTTCACCATCTGCGGGTGGTATGTGTCGGTGAAGGTGCCCTTCTTCCACGCCGCCGCCAGCACCGACGCGAGCTCCTTCTGGCCCCCGGAGACGTCGCAGCCCGACGTCGTGGCCGTCCCGGTGAGCGCCTTCACGACGTCTTGGGCTTGGGAGAAGAACTCGGCGTAGTGGTACGGGTCGGCGTTGCCCTGCACGGCGTGCGCGGCGAGGGTGGGTTCCATCGACTCCCACCCGTCGACCTGCAGCAGCTTCGTGAGGAACGCTTTCGCTGCGGTGGGGATGTCGAGGCGCTGGTCGCGGGTGCCGTAGGCGGCGTTCTGCTGCAGCACCCCGATCGTGGTGTTGTCGACCGCGTCACCGTGGTTCGGGTTCGACAGGGACGATTCCCCCATCGCGGTCATCACGACGATCGTCGTGGCCTGCTGGTTGACCTGCATCTGTTCCGCTGCGGCGATCAGCTGCGCGGCCACTGTCAGCTGGTCGTGGCCCCACTGCCCGACTTTGTCCGGCACCTTCTTGGTCACCGTCCCGGTCGTCCCGGACGCGGTGCCGCATGCGGCTGCGGCCGCGGCGGGCGGGTTCGATGACGCGGCGACTGCGAAGTAGATCCCCCCGACGATCAGCAGGATCGGGGCGAGGACCACCGCAATCGCCGCGAGGATCCCGCCCTTCACTGCCCGGCCCCGTTCACTGAGCGCTCCTGGGCAGCTGCGCGGAGACCACCAGCCACCGGCCGTCCTGCTGCTGCAGGTTGACCGTGTACCGACCGGCGTCCGTGGGGACAGCGACGATCGCGGGTACCGGGTCGGACTCGCCGTCATCGTCCGCACTGCCCGGCACGGGAGCGGCGGAGGCGCCGGCGGTGACGACTGCTTTCCCCGTCACCCGTGTTCCGGGAACCTGGGTCCGGTCGGTGCCGGCGTAGGCGGTCTTCGCCTGCTCGGTGAGGTAGCCGCTGAACGTCTTCTCCCACGCATCCGCCGGCGCCTGGTGATCCGTGAACGCGGTCACGAAGCCGGCGGCCGCCGACTCCGGCGTGTCCGACGGCGCCGACGGTGGGGCCGGCGCGGACGATGCAGGCGCAGTCGGCGTCACGGCGGCGCGTTCCGGTGCGGGCACCGACGTCTGCCGGGCGATGCCGAGAGCAAGCCCGGCGCCGAGGATGATCACGACGGCGCCGAACACGACCGTGAAAACCACCCATGCGGGAACGTCTCGGACCTGCCGGGCGCTCATGCTGCCACCAGGCTCGGCAGCTGCGCGTTCTCGTCGTCGAGCATCCCCATCGCGTAGTTCGTCTCGGTGATCTTCTTCTCCAAGCTCGACCGGATGTGCGCGACGCGGGTCTCGGCGTCGATGCCGACCTTCTTGAAGTGGTGTCCCTGCGGCAGCGTCATCAGGTAGTCCGACGCCCCCGTCCGCAGGCCCGCGATCGACGCGGCCTGCTGCGCGTCGTCTTGCCGTGCTTGCCGGAACAGGTGCAGGGTGCCGGCTTCCTTGATGAACGAGATAGCGGGGTCGTCGGTGGGGATGTCGGCGACGTGGTGAATGTTCACCACGTTCGACAGCCCCAGCGCGCGGGACAGCTTCGAGTTCGACCGGATCACGGCGCCCATGGGCCCGCCGACAAGGAACCAGCCCTCATCGACGCAGAAGTTCGTCTGCTGCTGCTCCGTGGAGGTGCGGATCGCACCGATCGTCCACGCGTTGGCGAGCATCATCCCGATCGACCGTGCGGGCCCGTCCTCGGGCAGCTGGCTGAAATCGAAGAACGTCGCCTTGTCATCCAGCGCCACCGATGAGGACGTGTCCCCGTCGAACAGGCCGGGCATCTCTTCCGGGATCCGCTCGAGCAGGATCCGGGCGCCGTAGCCGGCGAGGTCCTGGTGGTCCTTCACGAACGAACTGAGGCCGGAGTACTCGGGGACGTCCATGTTCCCGAGGCGCTCGAGCACGTCGAGGATGTTCGCCGACCGCCGCTTCTCTTCGGCCGAGCGGAGCGCGTGCAGGACGGCGACGCGGACGGCTTTCTTCTCGAACCGGTTCAGCTCAAGGTTGTCGTTCAAGACCGCGGCGGCCTGCTGCACCATCTGCACCATGCCCGTGGGGCCGGGCACGAGCTGCGTCTGCAGGAGCCGCTTGTCGAGCAGGTTCAACGTCACGCCCTCACGGGCGGCGGACGTGGAGGTGTCGGCGATGATGAACCGGATCGGGTCGACCCCGATCGCGGCCGCGACGGGGGTGTACTCCCCGAACCCGGAGTCACCGGTGAACGGCTTGATGTCGATGACCACCACGCGTCGGCCCTTCAACACCAGGGGGCGGAGCACGTAGTCGCACTTCATCAGCGTCGACTTCCCCACTCCGACGTCGCCGATGGTGCACACGTTCGCACTGGTGACCTTCCCAGCGCGGAACGCGGCGAACTGGTCGTTCGTCGCAGGCGTCGACGACAGCGTCTCGATGCCCGACAGGAGCCCCTGGAACTCCATCGGCGACGCGATCGGTGCCGGGTTGAGGATCTCCACCTGCCGCGTCGTCGACGGCGCACCCTTGACCAGGGGGCCGTAGTAGCCGATCCGGGTCAGCAGCTTCCGCCGCTTCGGCTGATACCCGCCATCCACGGCCACCGGGAACCCGTGCGCGTCTTTCCCGGGGGCGAGCTCGTCGGTGACGTCGTCGACAACGACCGGCGCGGCCCGGATGCTCCGCTTCACCCGCTGCTTCGCGGATAGGAGACCTGCGCGACGTGCACGACGTGTCGGCTCGTACGGCTCGTCTGTCTCGGCCGGGCTGTTCGTCGTCGCGCTCATCGAGTTGGTCCTGTCTGTTCGGGGGTGGTGGAGGTGGTGTGGGTGTTGAGCTGCCGCATTCGGCGCCGGAGCAACCACACGGAAGCGGCTGTCACGGTGATCAGCAGCACGCCGGCGAGCGGCGTGATCGCGGAGCCGAGTGCGAGGCCGGCGACACCGAGGACGCCCCAGCCGATCCCCGCCCACGCGTGCCGGTTCGAGCGGCGGGCAGCGCGGCGGTAGACGGTGATGACCGCAAGCGCGAACGTCGCCTGCACGGCGACGATCAGCGACCAGCCGATGACCATCACCGCGACTCCGCCGCTTCCTGATCATCGGTGTGGCGCTGCAGCCGTCGCGTCGCCCGATAGGACCACCCGTACAGCACCGCCAACGGGAGCAGCACCAACACGCAGATCCCCGCCACCGGCCCCACCAGGGTCGCGGCCGGCATGCTGAGCGCGATCGCGGTGAGGAACGTGATCGCAGCGCCCATGGTCGGTCGCACCGCCGACAGCAGCGCTGTTCCCAACGCGAGGAAGAACACGGCACCGAACACGGCGAAGAAGATCTGATCGAGGGTCACAGCGATTCCTTCGCTTCCTTGCCGGCGGCGAGCTTTTCCACCCGGGTGCTGATGGAGCCGTTCGTGGGTGCGATGCCGCGGCCGACGGGCCACGTGTACGCGGCGGCGGTCTGCTGGTGCGGGTCGAGCCAGGTCAGCTTGCTGATCCCGGCGTTCGATGCTGCGGCGGTGATCTCCTCGACGGCGTCGGAGAGCTCTTGGCGGCTGCCGGCGGTGACGGTGATGTAGCCGACCCAGTTCGCGCCGGCGTACCCGGTGCCCGGGGTGAGGTCGGCGATGCGCCGTTTCGCGGCTTCCTGCTCGACGGTGAGGGTGGTGTCTTCGATGCCGCCGCCGCGGGCCCGCCGGTTCGCGTCCGCCATGTCGGACACACGGTCCTTCTCGGCGAGGAACAGGGCGTGATCCTGCGGGGTCAGCTCGAGGTGGAAGCTGATCGTGCGGACGACCTGGTGTTCCATCTCGCCGAGCAGCGGCGCCATCCACAGCGACGTGCGGTGCGAGATCTTCACGTCCTTCGCCGTCACCCGGCAGGTGCGCGACAGCGACTGCGACAGCCGCCCCTCGGGGGCGCCGACGTAGGTCATGTAGGACCAGTCCTCTTGCGAGGGCAGCCATGCCCGGTCGGGGGTGATGTCTCCGGCTTGGTCCATCGGGAACCCGGGGTGCTGCAGGTGCCGTAGCACCGCGGCGGTTTGCCGTGCTGTCATGGCGTGCACGTTCCGGAACCGGGCCGCGGTGAACGCCGCGGTGACGGAGCGGATTTCCCGGTCCATGACCGCGAGCCAGCCGTCGATGCCGTCGCCGGCGCGTTCGGCGCGGGCGACGAACCGGTCCGTGACGGGCCAGCAGACGACGAACATGGGCCGGTTGACCAGTTGCGCGGCGGAGATGTCGTCGACGACTTCCCGGTAGGACTCGTGGATCTCATCCGGGACCCTGTCGTCGCCGTGCTCGGCGAGCCACGCCTCGTGCGGGGCGGGGTCGGAGGGCAGGATCCGGGAGATCGTCTGCACCCGGTTCGGCAGCGTCAGTGCGGCACCGAACTGGGCGAGGACCTGCTCGTAGCCGGCGGCGGAGGCGTCGAAGACGGCGTCGGATTCGATGCCCTCGACCTGCCCGGTGGTGCTGAACACCACGGCGAGGTACTCCTGCCCGAACGACGGCCGGTGCCACTGAATGCCGGGCATTCGGTTCCGCTCGCGGAGCCACAGCATCCCCTCGACCCCGTCGGGTGTGAGCCGCATCGCGTGCATCTGCCGCTCCGCCGCACGGCGGGCCTTCCGACCGCGTGCGGACGCCCACGCGTCGGTGAGGGCGTCCCACCCGTCCGTGTCGTACGGGACGAACGTCGTCAGGCCACGCTTCACCCGGTCGCGGTAGGAGCGTTTGTCGATGTTCCGCTGCAGGACGGTGTTGTTCTCGGTGTCGATCGTGACGAACCACGCCACCAACGGCAGCACTGCCAACGCGATCAGCCCCCACAGCTGCCAGAACGCGGCCGCAGTGAACCCGGCAACCAGTGCGACGGTCAGGGTCCAGAGCCGGGTCTTGGAGATCCGTCCGCCGAAGAGGCCACGGTGGGTGACGTCGCCGCCGATCAGTGAGGTCCGCATCAGCGCACGGCCCCTGCCTGCGGCACCCCACGGGGGTCGTCGACGCTGACCCGCCCCCACCCGACGACGAGCAGCGACAGGAACACGGCCATGACGGAGCCGGCGATCAGCTGAATGTCGAGGGTGGTCATCTGCTGCCCGGCTCGAGCAGCGGTCCACCCGAACACACCGGCGATGTACCCGACCGACAGCAGGAGCACCAGGTCGGTCACCTTCCGCCGCACTGCACGGAGCGCCGGTGTTTCGAGGAACACGGCAGTCCAGGTGGGGCCGGTGAACCGGCCGGTGCGCTGCCGCCACCCCTGCCCTTCACCCCACAGGCCCCAGCCCTCGGACGCGACGACGGTGCCGGCGGTGACGGTGGATGGGTCCGGCAGGTTCGCCGGGTAACGCTTCGCGGTACGCATCAGGAGCACTCCTTCGATGGTCAGAGCGGGTTAGTCGTGGGAGCCGGCGTCGCCGGCCTGCTCAGCGGCCTGGTGGCCGGCACGCACCGCGGATGCGGCAGCTTTGAGGGCAGCATTGGCGAGGACCGCGCCGACGGCGACGGGCGCCCCGACACCGGTTGCTGCGGTGCCGGCGGTCGCGGCCTTGCCCGCTGCGGTGGTGGCGCCCTTCTGCGCGGCCGCCTGCGCGGTCTTCCGTCCGCCGGACTGCGCTGCCTGATTCGCCGCACCACCAGCCCCAGCGCCGCTACCGCCGATGGCGTTGATCGTCGTAGAACCACCGCCCCCGCTGGCCTGTGCGGGCTGGGTGGACGGTGTCCACCCGCTGCCGCTGCCGCTGCCGTTCTGCGCAGCGTCGTTGGGGCTCTGCGGCCCCGCACCGCCACCGCCACCGCCACGACCCCCACCGCTGGTGGGGATCTGCGGGACGGAGTTCCCGTTCGGGCTGTTCAGCCCGCCGTCACGGGACTGCCCGCCGCCGCCGACTGCGGCGGTTGCTGGGGAGGCGATCTTCATCAGCGCCATCGGCGCGAAGACCATCATGCAAATCAGTACCGCGGGCAGGGCGAGGTTGACGAACACGGCGAAGTCGCCGGCGTCACCGTTCACTGCCTTCATCTGCAGACCACCGACGGCGCGGAACACGATACCCACGAGGAGGATCAGCAGGGCGTGGGCGAAGTTCAACGCGATCCACACCGTCGGGCCGATCTTTCCCAGGTGCCGGGTGCGGTGGTTGATCAGCCACACCAGGAACAGCGACATCAGCGCGCCGGTGAGGTACATCGTGGCGAGCTGGATCAGCAGCACGAACACCACCACGATCATCCCGAGCAGCAACCCGATGAGGGTGATCTGCGAGATCAGCGCCGTCCCCCACAACGCTTGCGCATCGTCGGACGCGGCGGCGTCGCCGAGGCCGGTGAAGTAGTCCTTCGTCGACGACGACACCGACCACAACGCGATCGAGTCCTCGAGCTGGACGAACACCTTCCCGACCAGCTGCCCGACCAGCGGCCCGAACGCTGCTGCGATCACGAACCCGGGTAGCGCCACGAACAGGGTCTCGGCGAGCTCCTTGCCGGAGTTCTTGCCCTTCTGGGTCTGCACGAACGAGATCACCAGCAGTGCCGCGGCGACGAGGAACGCCATCCCGAACGACACCCGGTACGACGAGATCCACCACTTCGCCGTGTAGTCGGGGTGGAGCGCGTCGATCATCGGCGGGACCAGCTTCGTGGCGACCACGTACACACCCTGCTGCAGCAGCGACGTGATGTATCCGGCGGGGTCCTTGGTGAACTCGACCGCTTTCACCACGTCGGATGCTGCTTTCGCACCGTGGCCGACGATCCCGGCGACGATGCCCGTCAACCCGCCCGCGAGGCTCGCGCCGGCGTCCTGCCACCACGCCATCAGCAGCCTCCAGTGAACGTGGTGCCGGTCTGGGTGGCGTTCTGCCGCCAGTCGCCATCACCGGACGCCCCCGACACGACCCAGCCGCCGTCCGTGGCGGTGAGGGTGAACTGCCCGCCCGTGTAGTTGGTCTGCCCGTTCCGCACGTCGGCCTTGCCGTCCGTGGTCGTCGCGGCGGCGATGTCGATCGTCACCGTGTGGGTGGTGAGGTCGACGACCTTGAACGCGCCCTTGGACAGGTCGGCGGTGTGCTGCTGCGCGTCCGCGTACGGGGTGCCCTCGGAGACTTGGTTCTGCAGCAGGTCGTGCGCTGCGCCGGTGGTGGCGATGTTCACGACCTGGTCGATCCCGGACCGCCACTCCGGGTCGGCCGCGGATGTGACCTGTAGGAACCCGCCGAGGAACTCCGCGGCGCCCTCGACGGTGAAGTCCTTCGTCCGTCGCAGCTGCAGCAGGTCCTCCCCGGTGATGTCGGCGCCGGCGACGCACCCCGACACGGTGCGCCGTTCTGAGGTGCCGAGGCTGTCCACCGTCGGCGCCGAACCCGGCGTCGCCGACGACGTCGTCGCCGGCGCAGAGGCGGACGCGGCGGGAGCGCTCGTCGGTCGGGGCAGCAATGCCACGACGATCAGCACCACCAGGGCGGCCGCAACAACTGCGGCGGCGAAGATCAGCGCAGCCTTTCGGACGCTGACCCGCTTCGGATGTCCGGTGCTCGTCTCGTGCTGGTCGGGGGTGCTCATCAGGCGCCTCGCTGCGCGGCGGTCGTGATCGCGACGAACAGCGTCGGGGCGAGGATCACGCCCGCGATCGCCAGCCCGGTCCCGAACGCGACGTTCCGGGCGTGCTCGGCCTCGTTCGGCTTCTTCGCATCGAGCGCTTTCCGCAGACCGAGCAGGGCCTTGATGAAGAAGAACGCCAGGATGATCAGCGCGATCCCGAGCGCACCGCCAAGGGCCGGCACCCAGACAGCGTTGAAGCCGTCACCGAGCCAGTCGAAGTTCGGCGTGACACCGCAGAAAGGGTTCGTGTTGTTCCCCGAGCACGCTGCGACGACGCGCGTCGGCACCGGGGCGGTGGGGATGGGCAGAACAGACATGGATGGTCCTTTCGTGGGTTACGCCGACACCCGGCCGGAGCCGGAATCGGAGTCGTCGTCGGAGTCGTCATCGGTGGGGACGGGCGGGAGTGCGCGCAGCTGCTCGGGGAGGTCTTCCGCGGGCTCGGCGTACCCGGAGGCGCGTCGGCCGCGGTTGTAGAAGCGCTGCAGGTTGCCGTTGTCGGTCAACTGGTGCTTGCAGAACGAGCAGTACGTGTAGGGCGGGGTCTGCTTGCCGCACTCCGAGCACGTCACCCAGTCCTCACGCGGATCCGACGCCACTGCCGGCACCACCGACGCCCGCGGTGCGGCCGCTGCCGACACCGGCGCCGGCGTAGGCGCCTCGTCAGCGCTCGGCGCGGACTCGGCCCCGTCGGGGTCCTCGTCATCCTGCGACGACGTTGCCGCAGTGGGTACTGCTTCGCTCGGCCGTGCAACGGCCGTGCTGGGGGCCTCGCCTCGCACGACGCGGACGATCTCCGCGGCCGCGAACGTGAACGCATCCTGCGTCGCCTGCGACACCTTCGCCCACGTGATGTCCCGACGTTCCGCGATGTGCGCATCGAACGGGATGTCGAACTGCCGTGCGCCCCCGCGCTCCTCGAGGTAGCGAACGACGTCGTCCCGGTCGACGCTGTTCTCCGGCCGCCCATCCGTCATGCGCAGGATCACGGCGTTCCGAGCGAGCTCGGCAGCGTGCCCGCCAGCCGCGATCAGCCCGTCGAGCATCTCGATCGCTTTCAGGCCGGAGTCGCGGGCCATCATCACCGGCACGACCAGGACGTCGGCGACGTCGATCGCGCCGAGGAACGGCCCCGTCGTGACGACGTTGCCGGAGTCCATGAACCGGAACCGGTAGTACTCGTCAATCACCCGCGAGACGCCCACGACGTCGTCCGCGGTCAACGCGGGACGGGACTCCCCCGGCCGGGAGCCGAACACATCAACGAACGAGGACTGCTGCACGGCGTAGCCAGCGAGCTGCCCGGAGGACCGGATCGATGCGATGTCGCGCACCAGGTCGCCGAGGTCGAGCTGCGGAACACCCTCCGCACGCAGCGCAAGCGTCCCAGAGTCATCCGCGACCTCGAGCGCGCAGATCCCGTTGCCCTTCACCGCCGCGAACGCCGACGCCAGCCCCAGGGTCGCGGGTGTCTTCCCGGAGGTGCCCTTCGGGTTCGCGATCAGCACTCCCACCGGGCGGGTGAACGCGCTGTGCAGGATCACCGCTCGCGCAGCCTCGAGGGCTGCGCGGCGCTCCCGCGCGTGCCGCTCAGCTGCACCCGGCTGCAGCTTGAAGCCGAACCGGTTCAGCGTGCCGCGGAATCCGTTCTGCGCCGCCTCACTGGTGGAGACTTCCGCTTCGCTCGATCGGAACAGGTTGCGGACAGGGTCAGGGGCGCGGTGCCCCTCGACATCGTGCTGAGTCTCCAAAAGAGCCTCCAAATTAATAAGTTGTGGGATCCCGCCCAGGCAGACCGTCGACCTGCGCCGGTACGGGATCCAGTACACAGACCACTATGCTCTATTTAGAGCTATTAGTGTTGCTTGACGCTCTGTTTGGGGCTTATAGGGTTCCTCCAGTACGCCAATAGGGTCATCGCGTGGGCAGACAGGGCAGCGGCGAACCGAACGAGTTCTCGAGGGCGTTCGTTGACGCGGTCGACGACCTCCGCATCCAGCGCGGGATCACAACGCCGGCCCTCATCGCGCAGGCTGGATTCAGCCGCGGCTACTACTACAAGCGCACCCGCGGCGAGACCTCGTTCAACACGAACGACGTGCAGACGATCGCGGAAGCGCTCGGTGTGTCAGTCGGCGAGCTCCTGGAGCCGGCCATCACCGAGATGGAGCGGCTGCACGCTCCCCGGGACGAACGCCTGGAGCCCGCGCTGCTCGGCTACCGGCTCCGGAAGCTTGTCGCCCTCCACGTCGCCCGCACCCCTGCTCCGCCGGTCGACCGCGCGGTGCGCGCTGCACTGGCGAAGCGCGGACGGCTCCTTGCCGGTGCCGACTGGGAACGCCTCCTCGCCGGTGAGCCCACAGACGTGACCAGTGACGACCTCCGGGCGATCGCGGACTTCTTCGACGTGCCCTCGGAGTACCTGCTGCGCATCGCACTCCCCGGCGTCGTCGACCTCGTCGACGCACGGCTGGAAGTGGAGATCGCCCTGGCAGAAACTGGTGTTGGGATCGCAGCGCGCTCGGTCAACGCAGCAACCCCAGCCGAGCTCCTAGCGATCGCCGAAGCGATCCGCGCCGCGGCGCCGAACGAGCGGGGAGGTACCGAATGAAGAAGATCCGAACGCAACGACTCACCACCCAGCTTGCTGAGGACGCCATCGCCAAGCTAGCCCTGCCCACCGGCCCACTCACCTTTGAGACGCTGCGAACGGCCGTGGCGACCTGGCTCGGTAAGCCGCTCATCATCGACCCGCTGAACTCACTCCCTCCGCGTGACCACCCCGCGAGCGTGACGGGGCTGTACCTCGACACTGCAGACGCCGGACGGGTGTACTTCCACCCTGACGACCCCCGCCTCTACCAGCTGTTCGTGATCCTCCACGAGTTCATGCACATTGCCGCCGGACACGGAGGGTGCCACGTGCCCGCCGAGGTCATGGAGCGCGGCTATGCCGGCGTGACCGCAGAGATCACCGCGGCACGGGCACGCGTTCCGGTGCGGACCTCGCTCGAGGAAGCTGGCGCTGTTGACGTCGAAGAGCTCGTGGCGGAACGCGGAGCGATGCTCCTCCTCGAACGCCTCCAGAAGTCCACGCTGTCTGCAAGCGAGGAAGCCTTCGCGTGATCCCAGCCGCGTTC
Organism: Curtobacterium sp. VKM Ac-2887; assembly: GCF_015350935.1. Lineage (NCBI taxonomy): Bacteria > Bacillati > Actinomycetota > Actinomycetes > Micrococcales > Microbacteriaceae > Curtobacterium > Curtobacterium sp. VKM Ac-2887. The sequence continues at coordinate 29,923 of NZ_JADKSB010000022.1, forward strand.
TGGGCTGCCGTTGGACTCCTGCTCCTCCGCGTCAACGCGATCGGTAACGCAGCACGACGTCCCGCGTTCCTTGCGGCCGCGCTTGCCGTCGTCGGCATCGCCACGGTGGGCGTCGTCTGGCCCGTCGAACCCCTCGATGCGCTCTTGGGCGACGTCAACGCGATCGATCTGATTCAGGTACTCGCAGCCACTGCGGCGTTCTGGTTCCTGCGAGACGCCACACGCGCTCACGCTGGCTCGGAGGCTCGGTCACGCCTGCCAATCCTGATCGCCGTCCTCATCGCTGAGACGGTCACCTTCATCGCGATCCCCGATCACAACGGGGAACCCACGACTTACATCCACGAGCACCTGCAGTACCCGGCCACGTGGGTGCACATCGTCATTTACATGGTCGCGATGGGCTGGTTCGCCGCCGATTCCATCGCCGTGCTCCTACCCCAGCCCCGCGGCGTGAACATCCTGTTCATCATCGGCTTTGCGCTCGTGGTGCTCGCGATCATCGCCGAGCTCGTCGACGTCACCAGAGTGTTCATCGACGGACAGCAGACCCCGTTCTCACGGGCGATGCTCGTCGTATTCAACAGCCTCTTCTACCCCGGCATCGTCGCCATCGGTGTCGCACACGGATGGCGGACCATGCGCCGGCTCATCACTGTCCTTCGGTGGCGCCTGATCTCGCTCCGCCTGCTCGTCATGTCAGCCCGCGACCAGAGCGCCGGCAGGCCCCCGCTGCGCCTCCAGGGCAGCGCAGAGGTGGTTGCCGCGCAGCGGTACATCGAGCTCCGCGACAAGATTGTCGCCGGCCGGCTCGAGGTCACAGAACAAGAGCAGCGCTACTTACAGCGCGTCGATGAACGGCTCGCGAAGGGAGTCACCGCATGGGCGCTATCGGTGTAGCAGCAGGGGCGGCCACCCTGACGGTCATCGCGGCCGCCACCGCCGCGGGTGTAGTGGTCGCGAAGAAGGCGATTCACCCACGCCCGAAGCGAACCGTCACCGTCGTCGACGTCGACGTCGACTCCGCCAGCATCACCGTCCCATCGGACGAGCAGACACGGTGCCCTGGTGAGTACCGCGTGTACTTCCACGACGGCCAGCACAGCGTCCTCGTCGGCGACGTGCTCGACGACGACGGCCGCCACGTCCGCCGGACCATCCTGGGCGAACCGGCGATCGTCCCGGCAGCAGAGGACAAGCTTGTCTGGAGCGGATACCTCCTCGACACGCCAGCATCTGTGTCGTCCTCCTTCGAAGAGGTTGCGATCACCGCCGCCGGCGACACCCGGAAGGCGTGGTACTTCCCCGTCGCCGGCGCCACCACCTGGGCCATCCATGTGCACGGGATCCACTCGGGCCGGCAAGCCATCCTCCGCGCCGTACCCGACACCCTCTCCGCCGGAATGAGCTCCCTCGTCATCGGATACCGCGGCGACATCGAAGACAGCCGCGGCCTGCCCGCGACGTTCGGCGCAGACGAGTGGCACGACCTGGACGCGGCGATGCGTCACGCTGTCAACCACGGAGCCGAGCGCCTGGTGCTCGTCGGGTGGTCGATGGGCGCGACGATCGCTCTCCACGCGGCCGCGCGCTCCACCCTCCGCGACCGGATCGACGCCATGATCCTGGTCTGCCCAGCCCTCGACTGGTTCGCTGCCCTGCGTGCCGGCGCGTCCAAGGCAGGCTTCCCGGGGTTCCTTGGGTCTCTGGGGGCTCTCACGCTCACGATCCCGGGTCTTGCGCGCTTTGCTGGCCTCCGGAAGGCCATCCCCATGCGCTGGATGCGTCCGACCCCGCCCGCGGGGCTGCCGATCCTCCTCGTGCACAGCTCTGGCGACCGCGATGTCCCCCTCGAGGTGTCCAAGCGCTTCGCCGCCGCGCCTGGTGCGGCAGCCACCCTCGTGGAGATCGCGCCATGCCCCCACGGCATGGAGCTCAACCGTGAGCCCGAGCTGTTCCACGGCTCGATCGCAAGTTTCCTCTACCAGAACTGTGGCTCTATTCACGGCGCTTAAGGTGCGCGGATAGAGTACTTTGGTTGCACATAGCGCCCTGACGGGCCGGGGCACCCAGCGTCACGGAGTCGCGCTCGACGGTCGATTGAGTTGCCGACCCCGAAAACAGAAGGAGCATGCATGCAGTCTCGCGACACTCCGCCGCGGAAAGCTGCGCGCATGCATGTTCCGGCCAAGGTGTGTCTATGAGCGACTTTGGACGCCGCGCCAGCCGAGCGCAGAACGCCCCGACGGTCCTTCTGCAGGGCCGTGTGCTTCCTGAGACCCGTCAGGCGTTTAAGGACGCTGCCGAAGCGAGCGGCGTCTCAGTCGCCTACTACCTCGACGCGCTGGCGCGTTCGCTTGTCGCCGAAAACGGTGCCATGCCACTCGTTGAGGACCCCCGACGGCTTAATCGAGTGGAGTTGCCTATCCCGGCTGTATAACGACAGAACCCCCGCCAGAGGCGGGGGTTCGGGGCTAGGCCCCAAGTCATGTTTCTCACTACCTGCATCAGTCGCCAAACAGGTCAGGTTGTGAGCTTCCGAGAGAAGAAGCCCGGTTGGAGCCGGGAGCCTTCGTCGTACCACCACCCCGAGAGGAGGAGGTGCCGCCATCGTAACGCACGTTGCTGCGCCTAGCACGGGTGAATCCATCGGCGTGTCGTCTTCCGGTGCCGCCGGCACAACGTCGGCTTGGGCGCTCACCTGTATCCTGTCTCCCCGCCATCGAGTCCGCGTCGCCGCAGTCGACGCGTACGGCGCCGTACAGAACTCCTATGCGGGCCGCGGAGCCGCCGTCACCAGTGACGTCCCCTCACGGCCGTGGGCGATGAACCTCGCCGACGACGAGCACCGCTACCGCTACCTCGGCTTCGACCTCGACGCGAAGCACGTCGGACTCAAGATCGTCGACGCCGACACTCGCACCATCCGTGCCCTCCTGGACGACGCCGGTATGCCGCACCTGGTCTGCCAGTCCGGCCCCTCCGGCGGCCGCCACATCTGGGTCGCCCTCGTCGACGGCATCAGTGCCGACACCGTCGCTGTCCTCGCCCGCGACCTCGCTCGCATCTGCAAGAGCCTCGACAAGGCCCCCCTGTCGAACCCCGCGACCGGCTGCCTCCGGCCCCCACTTAGCCCACACCGCGACGGAGGACGATCGACCCCGATCGCCGGCACCATCGACGCGATCACGACGCCGACCGTCCGTGCACACCAGGTGAGCGCCTTGGCGATCGCCATCGGAGAACTCGCCGCAGCCGCCGCACCCGACGCCGCCCTCGCCGCAGGACGCCCCCTACCGGTGGATCACCATGGGCGCCTCTACCTGCCGGGCACGCGCCGGCCGCTCGCAGCGCGCAGCGAAGCCGCGCTGCAGGACGACGCGGCCGCCGGCGACGCCTCCGCAATCCTCTGGCGGATCCTCGTCGGCGCTGCAGCAGCGAGGTGGCGGTACGCCGACGTCCTGACGCTCCGCGACGAGCCCGGCCTCGAGCACGTCCGCACCACCCGTGCCGGCAGCTGCCGCGCTCCTCGGCCGACCACCGGCGAGCAGTCTCCCGGCCGGGTCCTCGCACGCCAATGGGACAAAGCCGTCCGCTACGTTGCTGCAAACCCTCGCGGCGTCGGTGATGATCCCACCTTCGACGGCCGTGCCGGCGCCATCGCCAGCCACGTCGAGGCCCTCCAGGAACGCGCCAACGCGTCTCCCGGTCGCTGGAGCTCCGGAGGCGGCGCCTCAGACCGACGCGTGCTCGACGCACTAAGCATCCTCGCGCTCCAAGCCGTCAGCGTCTCTGTAGAGGCCGACATCCGCCGCCTGGCCCTCATGTGCGGCATCGGACGGGAAACTGCCCGAACGGCCCTTTTACGTCTCGCCGCGGACGGGTGGATTGCCAACACCGCCCTTCACGAAGGCACTCGCGCAGCCCACTGGTCCATCGACCCACAAAACGCTTTCCACAGGGAAATGAAGGCAGATCGGTCACAAGCGGACCCGCGCCCCGGAGGGGCAGGGGCCGCCCACCGCACGCACCTGCTTACCGGACTCACGGACGAACAGAACGCGCGCACTCATGACACTTTCACTGCCGGAGAAAGCCTGGGGATACACACCGGAAACCTGTACGCGAAGATCCAAACCACTCCCACTCTCGACGACACTCAGACCCTCCGTACACTCCAGCGGTACGGCTTAACTCGCTGGACTCGTCAGGGATGGGCTGCTGCTCCGTTAAGGGCACGAGACGACGTTGCCCGCCGCATCGGCGCCGCCGGCACGCTCCACGCTCGCGAACGCCGCTACGCCGTCGAGCGTGAGGTCTGGGCCTGGTGGCAAGGCGAGTTGGCATGGATGGCCTCTCCCAGCCGGCAACGACCAGGACGACGCCCCTCCCCCGACGCCATCACCCTCTACGACGACGGCACGAACCGGCACGGGAAGCACCCACGCACCAACGACGGCCGCGCCGACTTCCGGCTTGCTCGCCAATTCGTCGAGATCGCTCGACGCCACACACTCCTCAGCGATCGCATGGGCGAACGTCCCGCCGCCTAGCCCCGTGCCGAACGTTCACTCCTTGCACCTACGCCGTTAGGGTGCCGGTACGTCAGATGCCTAGCCGGCTCACCGCGACCACCGGCTACTAGCTGGCTCAACGAATTCAACCGGGGCACCGTTCCCGTACGGCTTCGCCTTAGCCATAATCGACATCGTCCGCGTCGCGGATGACTCTCGCTGCACCCGGCTGGCAGACGCCTAAGCCAGACGACGACGAGCGAACACTGGCGCCTGAGTTCTCCACAGGCCGAGCAGGATCGGGACCAGATGCCCACGGCATTTGCGTGGGCATCTGGTCCGATTCCGTGGGCATCCGGTCCGGAGGACATGGGTATCTGGTCCGCTCGACATGGGTATCTGGTCCGAAAGCATCGATGCGCGCCCTCTCGGATCCGCGTAACCGCGCCGATGCGACCGGCGGCAGCCCGTTCCCCTGTAGCTCTTCCTGTAGTTCTCCCCTGTAGCTGATTAACCCTTCGAACCAACGTAAGTACAGAGGGCACCCTCGTTTTCCACAGACGGCCAGCTCCAGAGCTCTCCATTGAACGAGAACGTCAGCCTGAGCACCTCACTCCCCCGAACACCTCGACGACCGTCGTCGAACGTCACTGCCCCCTCCGCCGAGGACCAGATACCCACGTCGGCTGACGCCGGCTTGACTCGAGAAGTTGACGTCCACCGAGGAACAGACACTCCAGACCGGGACGACGTCTTAGCGACCAAGCTGGGCTCCTCTTGGAGTGCACTGTCTAGAAGACCAGATACCGACATGCACGAGCTGCCCTCGCAGCCTCGACAGGCGCTCCCGCTCGCTGTCGCTTCCCTCCATCGCCGGCAGCTGGACCAAATACCCGGTCCCCCCTCGCCCCCGCCGCGGCACGCGCGGACTAGATACCCACACCGTTGAGTATCGATGGGCTCACGGGGACCAGATACCCACGAACTGAATCGAGCACCCGGTACGAGCCATGGACCAGATACCCACACCGAGCGACAATATCCCTCTTTCTCGGCGAGGAGGACTAGATACCCACATTTCACGCCGGGTCTTCCATAACTGTAGGAGCAACACTTGCTGAGCTAGTTACAGAAGGGACCGGATACCCACGCTCGAGGACCAGATGCCCACGCACTGCGGTGTGGCCGACGGGGCTGGGCGAAGGACCGGATACCCACGTCGTCCGCCTCCGCTTCTCGCGTCGTTGTGCGGACCAGATACCCACGCTCCGGACCAGCGCCCGACGGCCGCGGACCCGATACCCACGGCAACACGCCAACAAGCACCGACTGTGTGAGGCGTACCCGTGAAGAGACGACGGCAAGTGAGGACCAGATACCCACATACACGCAGTGGTCCGGCCGGCCGCGTCGTTGTTGTCGACGCGTGGGTATCTGGTCCTCACCGACATAGAGGAAGGGGCGGAGCACCCCATCAGGTGCTCCGCCCCTTCGAGCTCGCGGACTACTACTCCACCTGACGGCGCGGTTTCGTAGGTTCCACGTGCGGCTTGGACGGCCGCAGGATGAGGTACTCCTGAGTCGGCTCTACACGGGCCTCCGGGTAGATGATCTTGATGGCCTTCAGGTGCCCCTCGAACGCCGCCTTGAACTTGTGCGGCTGGGTGTACTGGGCGCCGAACTGCAGGTTCAGGTCGGCCCACTTGATGCGGGTTGGTGTGCGCAGGTAGAACATCCGATACGTGAGCCAGAGGTAGATGTCCATGCGCATCGCTGACTTGCCGAGCGCCTTCATCGCGTTCAAGTCGATGGGCACCGGGGACTTCACGATGGAGTCGTAGAACCGGTCAGAGAGGGTCACCTTCGACTGCCAGAGGCCGGCGTTGTCCTCCATGTCGTCCTTGCCGAACCAGAGGCGAACGCTGTCTGCGATGCGGAAGTACTCAATCGCTTCACCGTGCCCGTCTTCCTTAATTTCGAGGCCCTCGACGCTGAGGTTGGCGCCGAAAAGACGCTTTAGGCCGTCGGAGACACGCTTGTGGTCGCGGCCGCCGTGGTGGAGCCCGATCTTGGCCATGAACGCTTTCATGGACCGGCCCAGCTCGAGTTCCTTGCTCTGAGTGAGGACGGCCTCGGTCGCCATCCAGTTCATCGCCTGGCGAGGGAGGACTCCGTACGGGTACGCAGCGTGCCGCTCCCCCGTCGTGTGGTCGAGAAGGAGCGCCGGCTGCATCATCAGGGACACGTTGCCATTGCGGCGCTCCCAGTACGGGATGTTGCCCGGGTTTCGGTATGGCAGGGAAACCTGTGCCCAGAGCCTCGCTGAATAGCCGACGTCCATCGCATCATCGTCAGCACCTTCGAGGTTCGCGGCGTAGTTGACCAGTCGCAACGTGGTCTCGTCGATGCTGATCGGTGCCGCAACGGTGGACTTCGATGTCGCTTCCGTGTCGTTAAAGATCTCGTCACCCATGGGTGCCTCCGGGGCAGGTTGGAATGCAGGCGTCGCGCGCGAGCGCGGGTTCTCGTTGCGTCCCACCCGGCAGAGCGCACTATGCCTGGCGCTCCCCCGATCCGAGTTGGTGCTACAGCAACAGTGCTCGCGGACTACTTACCCACGCGGTAGCGGTCGCGGCGTGTCGGGATCTTGCCTCGGACGTCGCACATGCTGCTGCGGTCGGCATCCGATCGCCCCACGCTGCCCTCGCGCTACCGGTCCGACTGGATCGGTCGCCCGCGGGGCGCTTTCTTGCCCGACCGTGGGAACGGGTGACCGTTGTTGTACTGGTCCTGCAGCCGCTTCGTCTCAGCGTTGTAGATGGCGACGATGAGGTCCTTCGGGAACGGGTACCCCTCGAAGAGCTTCGCTGCCGCGTGAGCGGCGTTGAAGGCTTCCCGGTCTCCCTTCCGAATCTCGAACGTCACCTTAACGATGTCGTCGTCAGTGAGGTCTTCGGACGCCTCTCCGAGCCGCCGCGTGTACGGCGTGGACGGCCTGGAACGAGCCGGCTCCGCCACCTCGGGAGCCACGGCTCCCGAGGGCTCGGTCTCAGACTCCGATACCGTGCCCGACTCCGCCACCGGTGGGTTCTTGGTCTCGGCAACAACTGGCGTCGGCTCCGACGAACGCTCCTGAACTGCCACCCTGGTGGAGAGATCGGCTCCTTCTGGTGCTGGCGATGCCATCTGCTGTGGCCGCTGCCGAGCGGGACGTGGAGGCGGCGGCGCCACGGTCCGCTCCCCCGCAGACGGCTGCTCTTCTTCTGCGGTGACACGGGGGTTCCTGTTCGCACGCAGAAGCGTTGACGCGCCAGCATTACGCCGTGGCGGCGCCGGGATCTCGCGACCGCTCGCCTCAGACATTCGCAGACACCTCCGCGGCCCGCGCCGCCTCCTCTTCTTTCTCCGTGAGACGAACGATGAGCTCCTGCGTAACTGCGTAGAGGCTGTCAGCCACGCTCCCCGCAGACTGCGGCCCCGGAGCGACGTGCTTCACACCCCGCTTGATGGACTCGTACCACTTCTCCCCCGTCTTCACCTTCTTGTCGAGCTCGTGAACCAGGAGTCGCTTTTCACGCGTTGCCTTCGCCGTCGAGCCGGAGTGACGCACGTACGTTTCGAACACGCTTGCGCGAGCCTCTTCTCCCCCGAGCGCTTGGACCACAGATTCAGCAAAGTCACGACGGACCACCGTCTCGCTCGCGCTCGAGTCGAAGTTCACCACACCTAGAAGATCCACCTCCGGGTTGATGTCGATGACCTTGTCGAGGCGTTCGGCCGTCAGGGTTAGCCCCTGGTAGCTCGCCTCGTCGGCCTTTGCTGGGATGAGGATGTATCTGGCTGCGGCCACCGCGATCGACTGGATGATGTCAGTGTTGGGCGGGCAATCCAGAAGAATGAGGTCGTACTGGTCGCCGATCTTCGCTAACGCCGACGCGAGGCTGAGCCGGGCCCGAGTGGCGGCTTCGCCAGACTGCCCGAACTGCTGCGCGAGGCTGGTGTTGATGTACTCCACCAGCCGTCCACCCGGGACGACCTCAACGTTGGGGCGGACCTCGATGGGCTGAAGCAGATCCCCATACAGGAGTGCCTTTGAGAGGCCCGCACCATCGTCGTCACGGTCAGTGCCGTGGTAGCCAAAGTCGAGGCCCAGGTTCCCCTGAGGGTCAAGGTCGACGACGAGAACGCGCCAATTCCCCTCCCCCATGATCCCGGCGACGTTCGCGCACAGGGTCGTCTTGCCTACGCCGCCCTTGTTGTTGATGACGGCGACAACTCGTTGGAGGTTGGTTCGGTCGATGCTGGAAGCCATCAGGCTGATTCTCCTTCGTTAGGGACCCTCGCTAACTGGTGACGCTGGTAGTCCTGGCGAGGCTGGGCACGCGTCAACACTCGCTTGTAGTCCAATGTAGCGGTTTGCTCCGCATGCTGGTGTGACCAGCGTCGCCAACGTGCCCGGTTTGGCTTAACCGGCGGTTAAGCCGTTACCAGCAGGGCCGGTTTGCGCTAACTGGCGCTGCGCCAGATTGCTGGCGGTACCAGTGTTTCCGGTGTCACCAGTTTGACACGGTCGGCGTGCGGGCAGGCGTCAGTGCAGATGGAAGCGATGGTGCAACCGGCGGTGCTGGTTAGCCCTAACTTGCACTGCCGGCGTCACCAGTTTGCACGAATTCGCCGCTGCGGGGCATACGGGGGAGTCCGTAGGTGATCACCTTGAAGTGGGTGTATCGCTGCGCAGAGCGGCACACAGCCGCCATTCCGAGCACCCGCCATGTGGAACACGTACCCCTGCTCCGCTTTCTGGGCGATGCCGCCACGGCGTCAGTCTCCGGCGTTACCGGCGTTACCGGCGTTACCGGCTTCACCAGCGGTACCGGCGTTCCAGGTAACGCCAGCATCACCAGTTAGCGAGGGCTGCACCGTGTCGCCTCTAGCAATGCCGCACGACAGAACGTGAGGGATGAGCTGGTGACCAGTCCTGCGAGGTCTTTCTGGTCCGTTGACGTAGTTGCTGTCGGGAGGGACTCGGCAACGAGGGACCGGAGGGCTGGACAGAAGACCTCGCGAGGTCTGTGTCGGGTCAGCGAACCTCCGGATCTTGCCTCGGCACCACTCGTTCCACCGGGAGTCGACGACTGAGAAGCGGAGCGCGGAGTCGAACGAAGACGTCGCCTCCAGGGACGGGGAAGAAGTCCGATCGATCAGTTAGGGGAGGGGACGTCTCGCGGCTTCTATCGCAGTGCACGGAGAGCTGCGGCGACCCGTGCACGCAGAGACATGCTGCGTTTCCCGTGTTACAGCGCCTCGAGGTCGTCGATGCGGCGTTGCGTGGTCTTCAGGCCCCGAGTGAGGTCGTCTGCGGCGACGCGTGCGATCGCCCCTGACAAGGAGAGTTCGACCACCCACTGGGGTAGTCGAGTGGGCGGACGGTGGAACAGGGCCGGCAGCAGTAGCTCACCGATGGTGACGGCGAGCAAGCCGTATGTCGCTGCTGGTGCCGCGATCGCGAGCCCGGTGTTCACGAGGAGCACAAGGGCAACGTAACCTGCGAACGAGAGTCCGCGAGTCCAGAGCCGGCTTGCACGGGTTGGGGCTTCGATGGTGCCGGCGTTGATCTGCAGAAGCATCAGCAGTCCGGCTGACGTACCGATCACTCCGACGAGGAACCCCGCCATGAAGCCTCGCCCGACGATGAGTTGCACGACGCACCCGGTCACGATCCCGGCGACGACGCCGTAGCCGATGGTGACCAAGTGGGCGGTCCAGATGTTTTTGCTTGGTCGCGGAAGCGCACCGAGACGCTGAACGGTGATGTCTCTTGCCTGACGTGCGGCGCCGAGTTGAACATGGTGGGCGGGGACGATGAAGCGGCCGACCTCGAGGCCGAGCACCCAGCAGAGGATCACCATCGGAATCACCACGACCAACGCCGGCAGACGGTGTGGATTAACGAAGGTCGCCGCGACTGCGAACGTCCCGAGTGTGAGCGCTGATGCCGCAAGGAGGACGCCGAATGCTCCGACGCTCCGACGGATCCTGCGGCGGTGCTCACTGTCGGTGAACGCGGCTTGCCCGCCGATGGAGATGCCGTAGAGCACCAGCGTGACCGTGGAGTACGTGAGCAACGCATTCACCGTGGTGTCGCCTAGTGCGACGCCCCACTCCGGCATCCACGTAAACGTCGGTGTTGACGATCGGCTCTGGTCGGGGAGGCTGCCCGCGATCATGCCCCCAATCCAGAAGATGCCGACCAGGAAGCTCAAAGTGATGGCGTACACGGCTCGTCGGGGGATCGGGAGGCTCTCGGGTTCATCAACTGAGGTGTCTGCTGAAGGCATGCTTCACCGTCCCGACAACCGCCGACATTCCGTAACCCGGTGCCGGCTGGTCGCTTCCACCCCCGCCAAGACGTTCCGAGAAGCACCATTATCGGAACTGATCGGCTGGTCGCATGTGGCCGGATTGGCCCAGCGGTCGGCGCACGGCCCGTGTGCGCGTGCGTGTCTGCGGGGGTTCGGGGCAGGGTGGGGTGGACTGTGCGCATGCCGCCTCGTGTCCCGAAGCTCCCGTCCATGGTGTCGGTGCACGGGCACCGGCTGCAGCTTGAGTTGGTTCCGTCGCAGACGGCGCGGAAGACGTGGCATGTCGCTGAGCAGCTCGGCGCGCACCTGGTGGGGCAGCCGCCACTGCATTACGAGGGCGGCGCGTTCAGCACGGACCCCTCGACGGGCACGATCACCGATGCTGACTGGGGTGTCGTGCTGATGCGGGCGTTCGGGCGCAGCTGGTCACCGCCGAAGTGATCCGCCCGCAGAACAGCTCACCGCCACGCCGAGGGTGCCTGGCGTAGCGGTGAGCTGTTGTGGGGTCTTGCGGATGTTGTCGGTTCAGTAGCTGTAGGACGGTGCGTTCGCGGCGGCGGCGAAGATGACGATCGCGAAGACGATGGACAGCACGATCGACAGGGCGCTGATGATGATGCCGGCGAGAGCGAGCCCGCGGCCACGTTCACCGGTGCGCTTGATCTGCGTGAGCGCGATGATCGACACGACCAGCCCGCCAATGCTGACCACGAACGCGAGGACGAATCCGACGATCGCGAGGACGCTGTACCGGTCCGACTGACCCGGCGACTGCTGGTAGGGCTGCGCGTTGCTGTTGTAGGGGTTGGGATGGGAGGGCGTGGCGTCGCTCATCGCGTCGCGTCCTTTCATGATGGGATATCCACGATCTCCACCGTCCGGAAACGGTGGAGATCTCGAGGGCGCAGGGCCTTGCGCGAGTCTTAGCATGGCGGTTCTGTTGCTGGCGCGCACATCGTGTTTTTCGCACCGGAGTGCTACACAAGAGGGCATGGCACAGAAAGTCACCACTCACCTCATTGACGACCTCACCGGCGACACCATCGAGCACGGCGGCAAGAACGTCACGTTCTCGTTCGATGGCAGCCACTACGAGATCGATCTGTCCGACGACAACGCGGACGCGCTGCGCGAGGTGTTCTCGGACTACGTCGCTGCGGCTCGGAAAGTCTCGAGCCGTGGTGGTCGCGGATCCGGGACTGCGCAGCGCAGCAATCCGGACGAGCTGGCGAAGATCCGCGAGTGGGCGGCAGCGAACGGCCACGACGTCGCGCCGCGGGGCCGGATCAGCCAGGCCGTGAAGGACGCGTACGACGCTGCCCACTAGCAACGCCTGCTCTGCTCTGGTTACGCTCGCGTTGAGCTCAGTCACTGGGGCTCCGGCCGGGCTGTCACGACACTGACCGCCCGGCCGTTCCCGCAGCATCGTGACAAGGTGTTGCCCGTCGACGGGCTGAACCCAAGGATCGACTATCGAGACGCGAAGCTGCGCCGGTGGTAGACCAGGGATTCGTCACGGTCGACCTCGACGAAACCGTTCTTCATCAAGACCTGTTGCGACGCGATGTTCTCGAGGTCGGTGTCCGCGACCGCGATGCGAGCACCCCACGAAGATGCATGGTCGAGCGCCAACCGAACCGCTTCGGTTGCAAGACCTGCCCCACGCGCCGACGAGACGAGGCCATAACCGAACTCCGCCTGGCCTGTCGCATCCGGCGGACCGAAAAAACCGAAGCCTCCGACTGCTCTCCCATCCTCAGCCCGCCGAACCAAGTACATCGTGAACGGTGAGTTCGTCGGTTCAGCAGCCGAGAGGGACTCCAGCGGGTTGAGCTCATCCTCCAAGGGATACTCGCGGTGCCAGTCGTCTCCAGGCAACTCATCCCGCTCAATGATCCGCCGGGCGAGGTCCGGTGAAATCGGCTCCAGCGAGAGGCGAGCACTTCGAAGAATCATCAGCCGATCATCCCATCGAGCTCGCGTCCGTCTGCCGATCCGCTACCGGTGAGGCGCGCGCAGACGCCGCGCTCGTCCGGCAGTTAATCCGCTATTGCAGTGCCTCGGCTTCGCCCGCAGCGGACACATGACCCGAGGTGTTGTTTGCCCGCTTGACTGTGGTCATGCGAGCACTGGTGCTGGGTGGGACTGGATGGTTGGGGCATGCGATCGTTCGAGATCTCGTCGCGGAGGGGGCCGATGTCACTTGCCTCGCGCGTGGCGAGTCAGGTGACGTGCCCGAGGGTGCGCATCTGATCCAGGTAGATCGGCGAGCAGCCGGAGCCTACGAGCCGGTCAGTGGTGAGTGGGACGAGGTGATCGAGCTCTCGTGCGAGCCCGACCTCGTCGAGCCGGCCCTCGACGTGCTTGCTGACGGCGCCGCTCACTGGACGCTCGTGTCGACGGTTTCCGTGTACGCCTCGAACGACGAACCGGATGCCGACGAGTCCGCGTCGCTCGTGGAGCCAGTGGACCTGACGGAGTACGCGGACGCCAAGGTCGCCGCCGAGCGCAGCAGCGCGGCACGCGTGGGGTCTCGTCTCCTGATCGCACGGCCCGGCCTGATCGTCGGCCCCGGCGACCCGAGTGACCGGTTTGGGTACTGGCCCGCGCGATTCAGCCGTGGCGGACCGACTCTCGTCCCTATGAGCGAAGGCCGTTTCGTTCAGGTCATCGATGTCGCCGATCTGGCGACCTGGATCGGCGGCGCGGGCCGTGCGGGATCGACCGGGGTCGTGAACGCGGTCGGAGACGTGGTGGCGATGAGTGAGTTCTTCCGCCGTGTGATGGATGTCACTGGCTACGACGGTGAACTCGTGGAAGTCGAAGACGAGATGCTCCTCGCTCAGGGCGTTCACTACTGGGCGGGACCTCGGTCGCTGCCGCTGTGGCTGCCCCTCTCGGCTGCTTCGTTCGCGCGCCGTTCGGCACAAGCGTTCCAGGAAACAGGCGGCCGTGCGAGGTCACTCGAAGCGACAGTGACCGAAGTACTCGCGGGCGAACGCTCGCGGGGTGTGGACCGGCCACGCCGTTCAGGCCTCTCTGCATCCGAAGAGCACACCGTCCTCCTCAACGTCCGGTAGCCGATCGGCTAACGGACGTGGTTTGGCGTGCTGAAGGCTGGCCGGTAGAGGATCAGCTGATGGGCATGTTAGGCGTGCTGATTTTGGTGCATCCCCAATCGTTGATGGTCTGGCGAGGGTAGTTGCTCGAGCGGGTCGAGTTCGTGCGTGTCTGCGGCGACGTGGACCGGGGAGGGGGTGGACTGTGCGCATGCCGCCTCGTATCCCGAAGCTCCCGTCGACCGTTTCGGTGCATGGTCACCGTCTGCAGCTCGAGCTGGTGTCGTCGGAGACGTCCAGAAAGACGTGGACGGTCACCGAGCATCTCGGTTCCCACCGGGTGGGCCAGCCACCGTTGCAGTATGAGCGTGGCGAGTTCAGCACGGTCACGTCGACGGGAACGATCACTGACCCGGATTGGGGTGTGGTCCTCACGCGGGCGTTCGGTCGCAGCTGGTCGCCGCCGAAGTAGTGACTGACCAGGCAACTGTGCGGCGCCGTGATGAGCTCGTCGTAGCCGTGCGCTATCCCGATGCGGGGATTACGGTCGGTGCATGTCGACCTCGACGAGCCAGTTCGCAGCAGTGGGCATTGATGTTGGTGCGCAAAAGCCGGCGGTGGTCCGGGCGCTGGCATGTATAGAGTCGCGGTATCGGGGACGGTTGACGGCGCCCGAGATCGCGGCGGCGAGCGGCTATAGCAAGCGTGGTCTGCAGGGGGCGTTCGAGCGGGATCTGGGGATGTCGCCGTCGGTTGTGGTGCGGCTGTTGCGGATGCATCGGGCTCGACAGATGCTGCTCGCGAACCCGTATCGGTCGGTGATGACAGTCGCGGCTGAGGTCGGTGTCCCGCACTTCGGCCGGTTCTCCGGCTACTACCGTGCCCAGTACGGGGAGACGCCGTCCGAGACTGTTCGCGCAGCCCGCGATCAGCTTCCTCGCTGAACACGCCACCTGGCGCCGTCAGTCGGACGGGGTACTACGCGGTCCTGCGAGCAGTCACTGCTGCGCTGCCGCTGGTGTCGGTCGTGGCCGCAGTGAAGAAGTCGGCGTAGACGATCCCGGCCTGGCCGTGCAGGATCCGCCGGTGCACGAGCTGTGCGAGTTCGTCGGGGTGGTACATACCCCGACGGTGCCACTCCGCGGGATCCCGCCGCAGCTCCTCGAGCTCCGCTCTCGTGTCCACAGGATCCCCACTCCCGCCGTCGCGGTGCCCGTCGTATGCCGGGTCAGCATGGCGCTCCGCTTGTTCTGTCCGCGACCTGTTTCTTCGCCAGGTGCGCTTGGTGGATATCCGGCCGGCCCGGAGCGGCCCTACGACAGGGGTAGGCGGCTATTCCCCCTGTTGTGGGGCTCTCTAGGTTCCATCAGTCGTGTTTGAGTAGGCCTCACGGACGCGGACAGGGAACACCGCGGCCGGATCCGACACCGCGACATCGTCGCGCTGGGGGAATGTCTGGCTGTCTTCGGGTGACAGCCAGACACCCCGGTTCGGAGCAGTGGTCCTCTGTAGTGCCGACTTGTCCGCACATGCGCGTGCTCGCACGCTTGGTGGTGCGCCCCCTGTTCGGGTCAGGATGTGGCGTGTGCGGGATGTCGGCGGCGTTTGGTGCGTGGCCGACATCCCGAACTTCTCCCGGGGAACCGGACAGCAAGGTGCCGCCGGCACCACGTCGGTTCTATGCTGTGCGGAGCGCTCCGCGGCAGTGATGCTTGCGTGACACTCGTTTCCCGTTCGAGAGACTTGCCTTTCCTGCCTTGAGGCTGGTGGGGGAGTGCGCTATCCCGGGGGTGGCGGGATGACCCGAACGTTGCGTCGCCCCCGGGAACCACCAACGTCCCGCGGACCGCACTGAGCGGGGTCACTTCAGCAGCGCTGCGACGACCAGCGTGGCGGTACCGGTAGTGAGGGCACCGATGAGCGCCCACTGCCACCAACGCATGCGCGGGCTCCCGGGCGGCCGGCGAACCGGGGCGGGCTTCCGGCGGCGCGGTGAGGGCTTCGTCATCGACTGCACGGTACGAGGGCATGGTTGAGGCAGACTGTGGACAGCAGCTGGGTGGTTCCCGCTGTCAGCGGGGTGGGCTGCTACTGATCCGGTGTCTCACCCCGCGCTTCTCACAGACAAGGGACACCCCAATGAGCCATGAACATCCTGCCGGCGTGAGCGCGGTAGGGAGGTTCCGGGTGGTGCTGTCGTCTGATCGTCGGTCGGGGTGGTCGTTGCAGGAACGAGTGGAGCAGCTCGTCCGGGACGCCATCGCCGATGGCGTCCTTGTGGAGGGTGATCAGTTGCCGCCGTACCGAGTCGCCGCAGCAACGTCCGGGTTGAGCATCCACACGATCCTGAACGCGTACCGGGCACTGATAGTCGACGGTGTGGTGCGGTCGGTACCCGGTGACGGTTACTTCATCGCCGGCCCCGTCCGCTACCGCGACTTCTTCACCGCATCTGACGACCGACCATCGGTGCCGTCAGTGACAGCTGGGTAACCGACGGCGTAGGCAAGTGGGGTGGGGATGCCGTCTGGTAGACCATGCTCGCCAACGGCACACTGGCCCCCTTCCGGCAATGCGGGACGCCCGCCCGGGTGTTTCCTGGACGACACCCTGGCACCAGCACCGTCCGGATACCGCCCGGAAGAGGATCGCCTATCGGTCGCGGTTCGTTCCGCGAAGAGCGGATCGCCACAGTCTGAAGCCGGTGTAGATCAAGAGGGTGCCGAAGATGATGTTCAGAACCGCGAGCAGGACGTCGAGGTCTGGACGACTCAAGCGCACGATGGACGTCACGATGAAGATGAGCCCGAACACGATCGCACCTGTGCCCAGTACCTTCGCGCTTACGGTGTCCATTCGCTGAAGCTACTGCTGTTGACGCCGAAGTAGAACGGACCCCTTTGTGCCGAACTGGGGCGGACCCCTTCTGGGGTTGTTGAGCTTAGTTGTTCTCGGTCTGGTTGATGAGGTCGCGGCGGCCGTGGGTGCGGTAGGAATCGCCGGAGAGGGTGAGGACCTCGGCATGGTGGACGAGGCGGTCGATCATGGCTGACGCGACGACGTCGTCGCCGAAGGTCTCGCCCCACCGGCTGAATGGCAGGTTGCTGGTGACCATGATCGATCCCTGTTCGTAGCGGGACGCGACGAGTTGGAAGAAGAGGTTCGCGGCGTCTTGGTCGAACGGGATGTAGCCGATCTCGTCGACGATGATCAGCTTGTAGCGGCGGATCTTCTTCAGTTCGGCCTCGAGCTGGCCCTTGTGGTGCGCGGCCGCGAGACGGGCGATCCAGTTGTTCGCGGTGTCGAACAGGACCGAGTAGCCGGCGTGGGCGGCTTTCACGCCGAGGCCGATCGCGAGATGGGTTTTCCCGAGTCCGGGCGGGCCGAGCAGGATCACGTTCTCCTGTTTCGCGATGAACGTCGACGTCGCCAGGTGCGCGAGGACGTCGCGTCGGAGCGATGGGAGGTGGTCGAGGTTGAAGTCCTCGATCGTTTTCACCTGCGGGAAGTGCGCGGTCCGGATCCGCATGATCGTGCCAGCGGACTCCCGGTCCGCGACCTGCCGCTCGAGGACCGCGGCGAGGTATTCCTCGTGCGCCCAGTTGCTGTCCCTGGCGCGATCGGCGAGGTCTTCCCAGACCCGTCCGATCGTCGGGGTCTTCAACGCTCGGGCGAGGTAGGCGAGCTTGGAAGCGACCTGCTCGCTGTTCTTCGGGATCGGTGCGTCGGTCTGCGTCGTGGTTTTGC
>NZ_JADKSB010000023.1:0-26526 GCF_015350935.1 Curtobacterium sp. VKM Ac-2887
CGTGGCGGGTCCGCCACGGGCCTCCCGTCCGCTTGTCGCTACTTCTTCAGGACGCGCACCAGTTTGCGGAGCACGGTGCCGGTCACCCAGACGAGCGGGATGCTCACCGCGACGAGCGAGATGAGGTTCGGCTCGAACTCGAGGTCCTTGCCGGGGCGACGGATGTACGCGCCGACCGGGATCGACGCGCCGCCGCCACCGCCGCCGCCGTTCTCGTCGTCCCCGCCGCCCCCGAAGCCGAACCAGCCGAGGGACACCGGGATGAGGGTCTGGTCGCCGACCTCGACGGGGTCTCCGTAGTTCGTGGAGACGCCGATCGGGCGTACCTTGTCTGCGATCTGCGTGACGATGTTGGCCATGCGCGCGACGCTACTCGTCCGTTCCTCCACAGGGCGGGCCACGCGCGCACGGGTACACAGCTGGTGCTTGTCTGCGGACGCGGACGGGTGTCACCGATATGTTGGCGCGACCATCACCTGGAGGACCGTTTGCACACCTGGCCCGGCAACCCGTACCCGCTCGGGGCGACCTACGACGGAAGCGGCACGAACTTCGCGCTCTTCAGTGAGGTCGCCGAGCGCGTCGAACTCTGTCTGTTCGACACCGACGGCAACGAAGAGTGCATCCCCCTCGTCGAGGTCGACGCCTACGTCTGGCACGCGTACCTGCCGAACGTCGGCCCCGGCCAGGAGTACGGCTTCCGTGTCCACGGCCCGTACGACCCCGACAACGGCGCACGCTGCAACCCGTCAAAGCTGCTGCTCGACCCCTACGCCAAGGCGACGAGCGGCGAGATCGACTGGGACCAGTCGCTCTTCGCCTACACGTTCGGCGACCCGGACTCGACGAACGACGACGACTCCGCGGCGCACATGATGAAGGGCGTCGTGATCAACCCGTTCTTCGACTGGCAGGGCGACCGCGCACCGCGCACGCCCTACGGCGAAACGGTCATCTACGAAGCGCACGTCAAGGGCCTCACCGAGACCCACCCCGACGTGCCCGAGGAGCAGCGCGGCACCTACGCCGGCGTCTCGCACCCCGCGGTCATCGAGCACCTGAAGCGACTCGGCATCACGACGCTCGAGCTCATGCCGGTGCACCAGTTCGTGAACGACTCGACCCTGCAGGACAAGGGGCTGTCGAACTACTGGGGCTACAACACGATCGGCTTCTTCGCGCCGCACTCCTCGTACTCGTCCTCGGGCGACCAGGGGCAGCAGGTGCAGGAGTTCAAGACGATGGTGCGGGAGCTCCACCGCGCCGGCATCGAGGTCGTGCTCGACGTCGTCTACAACCACACCGCCGAGGGCAACCACCTCGGGCCGACGCTGTCGTTCCGAGGGATCGACAACGCGGCGTACTACCGCCTGGTGGACGACGACAAGAAGTTCTACATGGACTACACGGGCACCGGGAACTCGCTCAACGTCGGGCACCCGCACTCGCTGCAGCTCATCCTCGACTCCCTGCGCTACTGGGTGACCGAGATGCACGTCGACGGCTTCCGCTTCGACCTCGCCTCGGCGCTCGCCCGCGAGTTCTACGAGGTGGACCGCCTGTCCGCGTTCTTCGAGCTCGTGCAGCAGGACCCGATCGTGTCGCAGGTCAAGCTCATCGCCGAGCCGTGGGACGTCGGCCCCGGCGGCTACCAGGTCGGCAACTTCCCGCCCCAGTGGTCGGAGTGGAACGGCAAGTACCGCGACACCGTGCGCGACTTCTGGCGCGGCGAGTCGTCGACCCTCGGTGAGTTCGCGTCGCGCATCTCCGGCTCGGCCGACCTGTACGAGCACGACGGCCGCACGCCCAAGGCGAGCATCAACTTCATCACCGCGCACGACGGCTTCACGCTGTACGACCTCGTCGCCTACAACGAGAAGCACAACGACGCCAACGGCGAGGACAACAACGACGGCGAGAGCCACAACCGGTCCTGGAACTCCGGCGCCGAGGGTCCGACGGACGACGAGTCCGTGAACGCCCTGCGACTCCAGCGACGCCGGAACTTCCTGGCGACACTGCTCCTCAGCCAGGGCGTGCCGATGATCGCCCACGGTGACGAGCTCGGCCGTTCGCAGTCCGGCAACAACAACGTCTACGCACAGGACTCCGAGCTCAGCTGGATCGACTGGGACACCGCGGACGACGACCTCGTCCAGTTCACGGCCGACGTGGTCAAGCTGCGCCACGACCACCCGACGTTCCGTCGCACCCGGTACTTCAACGGGCGCCCGGTGCGCCGTGGTCAGGACGAGCCGCTGCCCGACGTCGTCTGGCTCACGCCCGAGGGCGACGCGATGTCGCCGGAGGACTGGGACTCCGGTTTCGGCAAGAGCGTCGGCATGTACCTGAACGGCGACGGCATCCGCGGGCGCGACTCCCGCGGCGAGCGCGTCACCGACGTGGCGTTCATCACGTACTTCAACGCCCACGACGACGTCGTGACGTTCACGTTGCCGCCCGAGGAGTACGCACCCGGCTGGACGGTCCGCATCGACACCGCCGAGCCCGGTGCCCGTGACGAGATCGTCGAGGCGGGCACACCGCTCGACGTGCCCGCGCGCTCGATGATCGTCCTGCGTGCCGAGCCGAACCACGAGGTCTCGGTCACCCCGGTCGAGGTCCAGCACCACGACGGCGCCCCCGAGCCCCGGTCCCCGCAGGACGCCGTCACCCCGGCCAACCCGGCCGGTTCCACCGCACCGAGCGGCACCGCGCGATGACGACCGTCACGCCGGGGGCCGGACGTCGCGTTCCCGTCTCGACGTACCGGCTGCAGGTCTCGGCGGACTTCGACCTGGCCGCCGCACGCGACCTCGTCGACTACGTGCACGACCTCGGGGCCGACTGGCTGTACCTGTCGCCGGTCCTGCAGTCGGAGCCCGGCTCGAACCACGGCTACGACGTCGTCGACCACACGCACGTCGACACCGACCGCGGCGGTGACGAGGCCCTCCGGGTCCTCGCCGAGGCCGCGCACGCGGTCGGGCTCGGCGTGCTGGTCGACGTCGTCCCGAACCACGTCGGGGTCGCCACCCCGGCGGTCAACCCGTGGTGGTGGTCCCTGCTCGAACTCGGCCAGGGCTCCCCCGTCGCCTGGGCGTTCGACGTCGACTGGGACGCCGGCGACGGCAGGGTCCGGGTGCCGGTCCTCGACGACCGGCTGCTCGACGCGGTCACACTCGACACGTCCGACGCCGAGCACCCGGTGCTCCGGGTCGGCGACACCGCGTACCCGACCGCGCCGGGCACCGCCCACCCGGGCGACTCGGTCGAGGCCGTGCACGCGCTGCAGCACTACGCGTTCGTGCACTGGAAGCGTGCGGACCACGAGCTCAACTACCGCCGGTTCTTCGCGGTGAACACGCTCGCGGCCATCCGGGTCGAGGAACCCGAGGTGTTCGCGGCGTCGCACGGCGTCATCGGCGGCTGGTTCCGCGACGGCCTCGTCGACGGCCTGCGCATCGACCACCCGGACGGACTGTACGACCCCGCCGGGTACCTGCAGGACCTCGCCGAGCTGACCGGTGGTGCGTACACCCTCGTCGAGAAGATCCTCGAACCCGGCGAGGAACTCCCGAGCTCGTGGCCGGTCGACGGCACGACCGGGTACGACGCGCTCGGCGTCCTGGACCGTGTGCTCGTCGATCCCGAGGGCGAACCCTCGCTGACCGCGGCATCGGGCGCGGAGCCCGCCGACTGGCAGCAGCTGACGCACGACACCCGCCGCGGCATCGCCGACGGGATCCTCGGCAGCGAGGTCGAGCGACTCGCCCGACTGCTCGCGCCGGTCACCGCAGGAGCGGACGCGATCACGCACGAACGGCTCGTCGACGCCCTCGCCGAGGTCGTGGCGTCGTTCGACGTGTACCGCACCTACCTGCCCGAGGGCGCCCACCACCTCATCGCGGCGCTCGAACGCGCGGCAGAGGCCCGTCCCGACCTCGACGACGTCATCGACCGGATCGCCCCGGCGCTCGTCGACCCGGACAACGCCGCCGCGATCCGCCTGCAGCAGACGAGCGGCATGGTGATGGCCAAGGGCGTCGAGGACACCGCGTTCTACCGCACGTCCCGCTTGACGTCCCTGAGCGAGGTCGGTGGTGACCCGAGCGTCTTCGCGGTGTCCGTGGCCGACTTCCACCAGGCGCAGCGCGACCGGCTCGGCAGCTGGCCGCACACCATGACGACGCTCACCACCCACGACACGAAGCGCAGCGAGGACACCCGCGCACGCATCGCGGTCCTGGCCGAGCTCGGCAGCGAGTGGGCCGAAACGCTCGACCGGTTGCAGTCCCTCGTCCCGCTCGAGGACCGCGTGTTCGCGGACCTGCTCTGGCAGGCGATCGTCGGTGCCCGACCCGCGAGTCGTGAGCGGCTGCACGCCTACGCCGAGAAGGCATCCCGCGAAGCCGGTGACAGCACCACCTGGACGGAGCCGGACTCGGCGTTCGAGGAGCGGATGCACGCCCTCGTCGACGCGGCGTTCGACGAGCCCGCCGTGGTGGCCGTGCTCGATGCCCTCGACGAACGGATCGACGCGGCTGGGTGGTCGAACGGGCTCGCGCAGAAGCTCGTGCAGCTCACGGCACCCGGCGTCCCCGACGTCTACCAGGGCACCGAGTTCTGGGACCGGTCCCTCGTCGACCCCGACAACCGCCGAGCCGTGGACTACGCCGAGCGGCGCCACGTCCTCGCCGAGATCGACGGCCCGGACGACGACGGCCCCGAGGACCTCCCGGCGATCGGGATCGACGGCGCCGCGAAGCTCCTCGTGACCGCCCGTGCACTCCGTCTCCGCCGCGACCACCCGGAGCTCTTCACGCGGTACCTCGCGCTCGAGGCGACGGGCAGCGCGGCGGACCACGTCGTCGCGTTCGACCGCGGCGGTGCCGTGACGATCGCCACGCGCCTGCCGATCGGCCTCGAACGGGTCGGTGGCTGGGGTGACACCCTCGTGCACGCCGTCCCCGTCGACCGGGTCGACCTGCTCACCGGCCGGACCTTCCCGGCCAGCCGGGGCATCGCCCTCGCGGATCTGCTCACCACCTACCCGGTCGCGCTGCTCGTGCCGGCCGCCACGGTCGGGGAACCCGGCCACGCCGACACGGTGACCGACGCGTCCGACGCGGGACGGGCCTCCCGGTCGACCGCCCGGACCACCCCGGCGACCGAGTCCGACGCGCAAGCGGAGATCGACATCCTGGAGGGTCACGCATGACCGCACCCGACCGTTACGCCGTCTGGGCGCCCGAGCCGGACCGCGTCCGGCTGGTCGTCGACGACGTCGAGTACCCGCTGACCCGGGGCGACGACGACTGGTGGTCGACCGACGCGATCATGCCGGTCGTCGGTGCCCGCTACGGGTTCCGCCTCGGCGACGACGACGCGGTCCGACCCGACCCCCGCAGTCGCTTCCAGCCGGACGGGGTGCACGGCACGTCCGCCGTCGTCGACCCCGCGCGCTTCGCGTGGACCGACGAGTCGTGGACCGGGCGTCCAGCCCGCGGTGCCGTCATCTACGAGATGCACGTCGGCACCTACACGCCGGAGGGGACCCTCGACGCGGCGGCGCAGAAGCTCGACCACCTGGTCGAACTCGGCGTCGAGTTCGTCGAACTGCTGCCCGTGAACGGTGTGAACGGTGAGTGGAACTGGGGCTACGACGGGGTCGCCTGGTACGCGGTGCACGCCCCGTACGGCGGCCCCGACGCCTACGACCGCTTCGTCGACACGGCGCACTCACTCGGCCTGGGCGTCATCCAGGACGTCGTCTACAACCACCTCGGGCCGAGCGGCAACTACCTGCCGCTGTTCGGGCCGTACCTGGTGCAGGGGCTCGCGAACACGTGGGGCGACTCGGTGAACGTCGAGCACCCCGAGGTGCGTCGGTACGTGCTCGACAACGTGCGCATGTGGTTCCGCGACCACCACGTCGACGGGCTCCGGCTCGACGCCGTGCACGCGATCCGCGACACCACGCGGCCGCACGTCCTGGCCGAGATGGCCGACGAGACGGACGCCTACGGTTCCTTCGTCGGTCGTCCGCTGTCCCTGCTCGCCGAGTCGGACCTCAACGACCCGGTGATGTTCCGCCCGCGGGAAGCCGCCGGGTACGGGCTCGCCGGACAGTGGTCCGACGACTTCCACCACGCCGTGCACGTGGCGCTGACGGGCGAGACGAACGGCTACTACGCCGACTTCGCACCGCTGTCGGCGCTCGCGAAGGTGCTCGACCACGGGTTCTTCCACGACGGCACGTGGTCGTCGTTCCGTGGCCGGCGCCACGGGCAACCGATCGACCGTGGGACCTCCCCGGCGACGGCCCTGGTCGTCACGAACCAGAACCACGACCAGATCGGCAACCGCGCGGCGGGCGACCGTCTGGCGGCGACGCTCGACGACGAAGGCCTCGTCATCGCCGCGGCACTGACGCTGCTGGGCCCGTTCACGCCCATGCTGTTCATGGGTGAGGAGTTCGCCGCGACGACACCGTGGCAGTTCTTCACGTCGCACCCGGAGCCGGAGCTCGGCAAGGCGACGGCCGAGGGACGCATCGCGGAGTTCGCAGAGCACGGCTGGGACGAGTCGGCCGTGCCGGACCCGCAGGACCCGACGACGTTCACGAACTCGAAGCTCGACTGGGCCGACGTCAGTTCCGAGCGGGGTGCGGCGATCCTGCGTGCCTACCGCGTGCTCGTCGCCCTGCGCCGGACCGACCAGGCCTTCGTCGACCACCGGTACGAGGCGAACGCCGTGCGGTTCAGCGAGGACCGCCGGTGGCTGGTGCTCACGCGTGGGCTGCTCGGACCGGACGTGGCACCCGTGCACGTCGTGGTGAACTTCCTCGACGACGCAGCCGAGGTGCCGGTCCCCGGTGCCACCGGCGAAGAGCTCTACCGGTTCGGAGCGGCCGAGGTCGCGACGGACTGCGTGCGGTTCCGCGGGCGGGGCGTGGTGGTGCTGCGCTAGTCGCTGCGCAGCCGTCCGGGCGGGCCGGGCTTGCCCACGGGCGGGCCGGGCTTGCCCACGGGCGGCCGATCCGCGAAAGCGACAGTGTCCTGCGAACAGTTCGCGGGACACTGTCGCTTTCGCGGTACCGACGCCGACCCCGACCGCCGACCCCGAGCGCCGACCCCGACTCAGCGGGTCAGGCTGCGTGGTCGGCCACGGCGTGCGCGTTGGTGCGCACGGACGGCAGCTTCCGGTGGTCCTTGACCAGGGAACGGGTCTCGCGGATGCGGCGGTCGATGCCCCACTTCGTCACGAGGGCCAGGCTCTCGCGCACGATGTTGCCGCTCATCTTCGAGACGCCGAACTCCCGCTCGGTGAACGTGATCGGGGTCTCGACGACGCGCAGACCGGCCTCGAGGGCACGCCAGCACAGGTCGACCTGGAAGCAGTAGCCCTTCGACGCGACGCCGGCCAGGTCGATCCGCTCGAACGCCCGTGAGGTGAAGACCCGGAACCCGCCGGTGGCGTCGCGGACCGCGATGCCGAGGGCCAGGCGCGTGTAGAGGTTGCCGCCGCGGGAGAGCAGCTCGCGGTACCAGGGCCAGTTCTCGACCTTGCCGCCCTTGATCCAGCGGGACCCGAGCACGAGGTCGTTCGTGTCCGCGAGCTCGAGCATCCACGGCAGGTACTCGGGGTGGTGCGAGCCGTCGGCGTCCATCTCGACGAGCTTGGCGTAGCCGTGCTCGAGGCCCCAGGCGAACCCGGACAGGTACGCGCCGCCGAGGCCGTCCTTCACCGTGCGGTGCATGACGTGCACGCGGTCGGTCTCGCGGGCGATGGCGTCGGCGATGTCACCGGTGCCGTCGGGCGAGTTGTCGTCGACGACCAGCACGTGGACGTTCTCGTCGGTGGCGGCGAGCGTGCGCTCGACGATGGGACGGACGTTCTCCGCCTCGTCGTAGGTCGGGATGATGACCAGGGTCTCGCTCATGGTGCTCCTCGTGCTCCACATCGAATGTATCGGTCGGTGTTTGGGTCAGTCCGACGAGAGGTCTGCGAACACGATCAGATTGTCCGTGTAGTGCCCGGTGGCGGTGTCGAACACGCCGTCGCAGGTGATCAGTCGGAGCTGGGGGGTCGGGGTGGTGCCGTAGACGTCGCTCGTCGGGAACGCCGACTTGGCGGCGCGTTCCGAGCGGTCGACGGTGAAGGTGCGGGTGCTGCCGTCGGACATCGCGACGTGGATCTCGTCGCCGGCGACCAGTTCGTCGAGCCGGAAGAACACGGCGGCGCTCGTCGGGCTGTCGACGTGGCCGGCGATGACTGCCGGGCCGACCTCACCGGGGACGATGCCGTCGCTGAACCACCCGGCGCTGTCCCAGTCGACGGGCGGGTCGAGTTCGCCGGCCGTGCCGCGGTGCAGGTCCTCGAGGTTCGACTGCACGCCGATCGCGGGGATCGAGACGCTGACGGGGGTCGCCGCGGATCGGGCAGCGGGTGCCGCCGGGTCCTGGAACCCCTTGATGCCCGACCCTGCAGAAGCAGAAGCCGAAGCCGAACTCGACGGCGCCGAACCGGCCCGCCCGTCCGACCCGTCACTGCCGACGGTCGACGCGAGCGCCACACCGGTGACGCCGCCGCCCACGACGACCGCGGCGAGCACGGCCCCGATCACCACGCCACGACGTCCGAACACCGAACTACGCCCGGCGGACCGTCGGCCGGTCACGATGCCCCTCCGGCCGTCGTCGCGCAGCCGCCGAGCACGTCCGAGGTGAGCATGGTCGAACCGAGGGCGGCCCAGGCGTCCCCGTAGTAGGTCGGCGTGGTGGCAGCCGTCCGGTCGGCCCGCTCGAGGTCGTCGGCGGCCGCACCGGAGGAACCGGCCGCGTACTCCGCGGCGGCCCGGGCGGTGTACGCCAGGGCGTTCGTGTCCCCGGTCACGGCGGTGCCGCCCAGGTCGAGCTGCGCCGCGAGCTGCGTCGTCCGACGCAGGGTCGGGGCGAGCGACCCGGCCAGGGCGCGGTCGTCGGCGGAGCAGGCCTCGGCGTAGCGGACGGGCGTCCGCATCGCGTCGTAGCCGTACAGCACGCGCTGGTCTCCCCCGGTGGCGGGCATCGGGTCGACGGTGCCGTCGGCGTGCACCTGCGACCAGTCGCTCGGCAGCTGCGACTCGTCGAGCACCGCCGCGGTCGCCGCGCGGGACCCACGGTTCAGCGCGGTCCAGCGGTCGTCGCCCGTGGCCTTCGCCAGCACCGCGAAGGCGGCCGGCGACGCGTACGAGGCGTTGTACCGGTACGGCTCGGAGTCCGCCCACGGCCCGGGCAGCAGGATCGTGCCGAGCTCCGTGGTCGCGGTCTCGTGTTCCAGGATCGCCGAGGCGATGCGCTTGCCGGCTGTCGTGTACCGGTCCTCGCCCCACGCGTCGCCGGCGAGCACCAGGGCCCGCGCGGCGTCGAGGTCGGCGTCACTGGCCGGCTGCTCGTCGGCGACACCGTCGTCGGGCGTCCAACGCCAGGCGAGCAGGTCGTCGTCGGTCAGCATGTGCGTCTTCGTCCACTTCCAGATGTCGTCGAACCGGTCGCGGTCGCCGTTCGCGAAGGCGATGAGCAGCCCGTAAGCCTGTCCCTCGCTGACGGTGTCGTCGCCCTGGTCGGTGCGGACGACGCGGCCGTCCTGCACGTACCGGTCGAGGAACTCCGTGCGGAGCTCCTTCGGGGAGCGTGCCGCGTCGGGCGCGCTGGTCGAGGTCGGGGTGGCGACCGAGCCGCCCGAGGCCTCGGTGTCCTGCCCCCACGGGCGAACCGCGATGAGCGCGACGCCGACGGCGACGACCACCGCCGCTGCGGCGGTGACGGGTATCCAGGTCCTGCGGGTCATGCTGGCCTGCCTTTCCGTGGATGGTGACGATGGATCTGGACGGGAGGGGCGGATCACGTGAGCGTGTCGGCGCACGTGATCCGTGCCTCCCGGCCAGGGCGTCAGCGGTACAGCGAGCGGAGCGCTGCGATGGCCGTGTGGACGGCCTCCGTCATCGGGCGGTCGGCGGCTGCGCCGCCGCCACCCGTCTGCACGCCGCCGGTCGGCGTCGCGGCGGTGGCTGCGGCGTCCGTGACCGGCACGACCGTCAGGTCGCCCTTGCTGTCGTCGAGGACGAACAGGGTGGAGACCGTGTTGCCCGCGAGGTCGACGCTGGCGGTGCCCTGCTGGCCGCTGCCGGAGACGTCGAGCGTCCACTTGCCGGAGTCGACGGTGGCGTACTTGGTGGCGGTGCCGAACTTCGCGCCCTCGGCGATGGCGGTGCCCTCGGAGGTGCTCACGTCGACCTGCTTCGCCGTGGTGGCGGCCTGGACGAGCCGGAGCTTCGCCTTGCCGTCGCCCGGCTGCTGCAGGTCGTCGGTGAACGCCGTCGTCTTGAGGTCGGTGTTCTTGCCGTACGCGACGACCGTGCTCGCGTCGCCCTTGTCGACCTTGACGTCGGTGGAGATCACCGGCGTCGAGTCCGGGGCGTCCGAGGCCCGCATCGACAGCACGTAGGTGCCGACCGGGAGCTCCTGGTACTTGCTGACCTGGCCGTACGTGACGTCGTCGAGCTCGAAGACCGTCTTGCCGCCGGACAGGCTGGACAGTTCGACGTCGACGCCCTTGGTGTCGGGCGAGAGGTGGCCGACGCGGAGCCAGCCCTCGTCGGCGGTCGCGGCGGAGGCGGTCTGGGGTGCTGCGAGTCCGACGGTCGCGGCGACGAGGGTCGCTGCGAGTGCGCCGACGACGACGGTGCGGCGTCGCTGGGTGTGTGCGGTCATGGTCGTGCTCCTTCGGGTCGTGGTGCTGGTCGAGTTGTGTGCGGTGGTGCTGCGGGCCTTGCTGGGGCCGTGGATGCGAGCGTCCCCGCGAGCGGGTGAAATGCCGGGGTCGGCGTCCGGAGCACCCTGGTGTTTCGCCCGCTCGGCGGTCCCGCGTGTGCGGGTGGTGCGGGTGTCCCCGCGAACGGGCGAAATGCCGGGGTCGGCGTCCGGAGCACCCTGGTGTTTCGCCCGCTCGGCGATCCGGGCAGCGCTCTGCTCGGCAGGGCGGCGGGTCACGAGGCGCTCGTCGCGGTCGTGGTCGGGTCCGCCGGGGTGTACGTGACGGTGAGGCGTTCGCCCTCACGCTCGACCGACGCCGGCCGGAACGAATCGGGCATCGCCTCGAGGGTGGCGGCCACGCGCTCCGCCGAGGCAGCGTCGCTCGTGTGCAGGACGGCGGTGCGGAACGGCTGCCCGGTCTCGCCCGTGAGCGGGGTGAACCGGTCGACGCGGACGTCCTGGTCGGCGAGCACCTGGCCGAGCGCGATCATCGCTCGCGAGTCGACCTGACCCGCACGGAACTGCGACTTCGTGCCGTCGTCGGCCCGGAGCGCCGGGTTCGACGCCAGCTCGGTGCCCATGGTCTTCCGCAGGTCGCTGGCCCGGGTGATCGCGGTCTGTGCGGCCGTCGATCCCTCGGCGTGGATGCGTCGGACCTCGACCTGCTGGTCACCGGACCCGAAGGTCGCGACGGCCGTCGAGTTCTCGATCGCCTGGCGGATGTCGGACGACGAGTTGCCGCCGGTCCGCATGGAGTCCGTCGTGATGACGTAGTCCGAGTCCTTCCACCCGTTGGGCGACTGCCGCTCCACGGCTCCGTCAGTGTCGAGCTTGTAGTACCAGACCACGTTGTTCCGGGCGAAGCCGTCCTCGACGAGGTCGACCCACATGGCGTCGTCCACCAGCAGTCGGGAGGACTTCGAGACGTTGTCCCCGACCCACTGCTCGGCCTGCTGCATCGGCAGGTCGAGGTTGCCCAGGACGAAGCCGCGCAGCTGTGTTCCCCAGAGCGGCACCGCCACGACGAGCGCGACCGCGGTGGTGACGGCCCAGGTGATGCCGAGACCACGACGGGTCCCGGCGCCGAGGCGGGTACGGGTGCGGACCCGACCGGCGATCGCCAGGACGGCACGCTCGGCCGTGTAGGCGACCAGCAGGGCGGCGAAGGGGATGAGCATGATGACGTACGGCACCGGCAGGTACCCGTTCGGGCGGAACATCATTGCGAGCAGGAAGACGAGCATCGCGGCGATCGGACGGACCCGTCGCATGAAGAGCCCGACGACCGCGGCGGCCGAGCCGAGCACGATGAACACCGGGTCGAGCGCCCACCACTGCGACGCGGCGGCGTTGGCCAGGCTGCCCGGGTCGAACAGCGAACCCGATGCCGAGCGCGAGCCGAGCTGGTAGGTGATGCCCTCGAACAGGCTGACCCGACCGCTGCTCGGCAGCAGCTCGCCCTTGACCGCGGCGAGCAGCAGGTACCCGCCGCCGATGATGACGAGGACGGCACCGGCGACGCTCAGCGTGTACCGGCGGGTGCTCTTGTCGGCGCGACGGATCGCCATCCAGATGAGGAACGGCAGGGCGAGCAGGTACGTCTCCTTGGAGAGCACCGCGATGCCGAGGCACGCAGCGGCGCCGGCGAACCCGGCGAGCTGCTGGCGACGGCTCAGGACGAGGACGAACGCGGCGAGCAGCCACGGCGTCGCGACGTTGTCGATGTAGACCGTGCGGTGGTACTGCAGGGCGAGCGGCGACAGCGCGAAGACGAGTCCGGCTGCGGCAGCGGTGATCCGGCCTGCACCGAGGCGGCGGGCGAGGACGAACAGCAGGATGCTCGAGACGGCGGAGAAGAAGACCATCGCCTCGCGGCCGGCCTCGACGGCGAACGGGTAGCGCGCGAACGCCCCGGTCAGACCGGTGTAGCCGGCGATCTGGATCCAGCCGAGTGGCGGGTGGTCGTACCAGTACGTGTAGTGCGTGATCTCGCCGAGGTGCATGATCGCCCAGGCCTGCGCCGTGTACGTACCCTCGTCGTCGATCCGCTGCGGGGTGCCGGACATGTTCCAGGCCTGCACGATGACGGTGACGGCGACGACGGGCAGCAGCCACGTCAGGCTCGCGGCGTGCCGGCGGAACCAGGCGCCGATGCCGGTGTGGTTCCCCGCGACGGCACCGCGGATCGGGATGCCGGTGGTGTTGGTGATGCTGGCGGTCATCGGGTCCCTCCTGTGGTCGTGCCGGCGAGCTCACGCTCGGAAGACGAAGACGAAGACGAAGACGAAGACGACGAAGACGTCGCGCCCGCGGACCCGGACCCGGTCAACTCCGACGCGAAGCCGACGACCTCGGCGGGCTGCTCGGCGTTCCGGTGCTGGCCCGTGTGCTCCGTCTTCTCCCAGCCGTTCTGCCCCTTGGCGTGGCGGACGACGGCTCGGACGGCTGCTGCGGCGAGGAAGACCTGGTACGGCACGAGACCGAGCACGAGCTTCACGTAGTCGCGGAACCGGACCTTCTCCTTGTAGATGCGACCGAACTCGTTGAGACCGACGACCTCGACGGCCAGCAGCATGAGCGTCGGTGCCACCGGGATGAACGACACCAGGGCGATCGCCGTCGGTACCTTGACGAACAGGATCATCAGGACGCTGAGCGGGATGAGCAGACCGGTGGCCGCCTGGATGAACGGCATGGTCAGCATGTACCGGGCGAAGAAGCGCTGACGGAACGACGGCAGCTTCTTCCACTCCCCCTTGCCGAGCACCTGCAGGAAGCCCTGGTTCCAGCGCGTCCGCTGCTTGAGCAGCGAGGCGAAGGTCGGCGGGGTCTCCTCGCGGGTGACGGCTTCGGGGCTGTACGCGACGACGACCTTCGCGCCGTCGGCGGACAGCCGGACGCCGAGCTCGCAGTCTTCGGCGAGGCAGTGCGCGTCCCAGCCGTTCGACCAGTCGAGGCGTTCCTTCGTCACGAAGACGGTGTTGCCGCCGAGCGGGATGAACTTCGAGCCGGCGTGGAAGTGCAGGCGCGAGCGGAACCAGAAGTAGTACTCCAGGACGTTCCGGAGCGACCACCAGCTGGACTTGAAGTTCATCAGCTGCACGCCGCCCTGCACGACGTCGGCGCCGGTCTCCTGGAATCGCGAGTCCACCAGAGTGAGCAGGTGCGGGTAGACCTCGTCCTCGGCGTCGAACACGCCGACGACGTCACCGGTCGCGTACTGCAGCGCCAGGTTCATCGCCTTCGGCTTGTTCTTCGGCAGGGTGTCGTCGACGACCACCCGGATCAGCTCGGGGTGACGGGCTGCGGCGGCGCGCACGACGGCGTCCGTCTCCGGGTCGTCCTCGCCGACGATCGCGATGATCTCGAAGTCGGGGTGGTCCTGCTTCGCGAGCATGTCGAGCGTCTGGCCCATGACCTCCTGCTCGTGCCGTCCGGGCACCAGCAGGGTGAAGCGGTGCGCGGCCGGGCGCGGGGTCTGGCTGAAGCTCGTCGACTTCAGCGCGTCCCGCGAGCGCCAGGCGTGCAACATCCACCAGAGCGTCGTCAGCGCGACGATCGTGAGCAGCACGGAGATCGCGATGAGCGCGGAGTAGCCGATCCACTCACCCAGCGACCACGCGGCCTGCTGGGCGGCACCGGAGCCTCCGGTCGGGACGTCGGTGGTCCCTCGGTTCGGGACGCTCGACGGAGCAGTCCCCTCGTTCGGCTGGAGCAGCGGCCCTGCGGCCGTCAGCAGCGTGGCGGAGATGGTCATGCGGCGAGCCCCTTCGTGCGACGAGCATCGGTGGAACGGAAGACGAGGGCCTTGTACGCGGCGAACCGGAAGGCGGTTCCGAGCACGAGGCCGACGCCGTTGCCGGCGACGTTGTCGGCGAAGGTCGAGGTGAACCCGAGGACGTAGTGCGAGACGAACAGGCAGGCCGCGGCGATGCCGAGCCCGATCAGGTTCGTGGCAGCGAAGAGCAGCCCCTCGCGCACGGTCTCGCGGCGGCCGGTCTGGCGCTCGGCGCGGAACGTGATGAAGCGGTTGCCGATCCACGCCACGGCGGTCGCCACGACGGCCGACACGATCTTCGCGGCGATGGGACCGTCGGGCATGACGGTGGCGCGCAGCAGGTTGTAGATGCCCAGATCGATGACGAAGCAGACGGCACCGATCGTGCCGAACGACGCGAGTTGCCTCGCGGTGGCGAGCAGGCGCGCGACCGTGCCGGGTCGCACGGTCGGCACCGTACCGGTGTCGGGCGACACCAGAACGGGGGTATCAGTTCGGGTCATGCCCCCGATTCGGGGGTAAGTGGCTCGTGGTTTGGGTGGGGTACGGGCTTACCCAGGTGTCTGCCAGTTCCACGACACGTGCCGTTCATCCGGGGTACGGACGGCCGATCTGTGCAGACCGGACCGGTCTGTGCAGGCGGCCAGCAGAGCGGACGGGAGGCCTGTGGCGGCGTCGCCACGGGCCTCCCGTCCGATGGTGGGTCGCGTCTCAGGCGGGACGCTGCGCCGGGGACACGGTCTTGGCCGCGTCGCGCTCCGGGAGGTCACCCAGTGCCTCGTCGATGGCGGCGAGCGCGTCGGCGTCGAGCGTGACGCCCGCTGCCTTGACGTTGTCCGTGACCTGCTCCGGACGCGACGCGCCGACGATGGCGCTGGCGACGTTGTCGTTCTGCAGCGTCCACGCGATCGCGAGCTGCGCGAGGGTGAGGCCGGCCTGGTCGGCGACGGGCTGCAGGCGCTGCACGGCCTCGAGGACCTCGTCGCGCATGAACCGCTTGATCATGTCGGCGCCGCCCTTCTCGTCCGTGGCACGTGAGCCCTCGGGCAGCGGCTGACCCGGCTTGTACTTGCCGGTCAGCACGCCCTGCGCGATGGGCGACCAGACGATCTGCGACAGACCGAGCTGCTTCGAGGCGGGGACGACCTCGCCCTCGATGACCCGCCACAGCATCGAGTACTGCGGCTGGTTCGAGATGAGCTGGAAGCCGAGCTCATTCGCGAGCGCTGCGCCGGCGCGGATCTGCTCGGCGTTCCACTCGCTGACGCCGATGTAGAGCGCCTTGCCCTGGCGGACGACGTCCGCGAAGGCCTGCATGGTCTCTTCGAGCGGGGTCTCGTGGTCGTAGCGGTGCGCCTGGTAGAGGTCGACGTAGTCGGTCTGCAGGCGGGTCAGCGAGCCGTTGATCGACTCGAGGATGTGCTTGCGGGAGAGTCCGACGTCGTTGTGCTGCTTGGGGCCGGTGGGCCAGTAGACCTTCGTGAAGACCTCGAGCCCCGCACGCCGCTCGCCCTTGAGCGCTTCGCCGAGGACGGTCTCGGCGGCGGTGTTGGCGTACGTGTCCGCGGTGTCGAACGTGGTGATGCCGGCGTCGAGCGCCGCCCGTACGCACTGGGAGGCGACGTCGTTCTCGACCTGCGAGCCGTGCGTCAGCCAGTTGCCGTAGGTGATCTCGGAAATCTTGAGTCCGGAGTTGCCCAGGTACCTGAATTCCATGGTCCCGACGCTACTGGAGCCCGCCGACACGTGAGGGGCCCCGCGAGTGCCTGCCGCCCGCCGCGGGGTGGGGCGGGGGGGGTGCGTAGCGGGGTGCGGTGCGGTCTGCCGCCGCGAGCGCGGATCTCGCGAGGGTGGATCCCGTCCCGCGAGCGGGCGAAATGCCAGCGTGCCCGACGGCGACACCCGGCCAATACGCCCGCTCGCGTCGTCGCTGAGGTCGCGACCGCGGGAGCCTCGCCGCGATGGGCGGGCTGACGCCGTCGCCGCGGTCCCGACCGCTGCGCTGACCGGCCGGGCGGGCAGCGCTGCGGTCCGCGCCGGCGGGCGCCCCCGCGAGCGGGCGAAATGCCGCGGTCGCCACGCAGCCGGACCCCGGTGTTTCGCCCGCTCGACCGCGGCGCGATTCCTCCACAGGGGCGCCAGGATCGCGGGCCGTCCACACTGGAGGCACGACTCGCCACCGTCGCGCCCGCTCGGCTCCACGATGTGGAGATGACCGCCAGACGCCGACTCCCGTTGGCGCTGCGGGACGCCTCGTTCCGCGTCCGAGACGCACTGCATCGAGGGGTGTCCCGCGGCCGCCTCGAGGCACGTGACCTCGTCCGCCCGTTCCACGGCACCCGATCCGCGGTTCCGCCGCGAACCGTTGACGAACGCGCCCGCGCGCTGGCTCCCCGGCTGCGCCCCGACCAGGTGTTCAGCCACGTCACGGCCGCCGCGATCCTCGGCATCCCGCTCCCCCGCCGGCTCGAGGGCTCGCCGCGGCTCCACGTCACGACGATCGGGGTCGATCAGGCGCTTCGCGTCCGCGGCGCCGTCGGACACCGCGCCCACCTCGGCAGGGTCCGTGCGACCACCAGCCGAGGTGTGCGTCTGACGACGCCAGCGGACACGTTCGTCGCGCTGAGCACGATGTTGACGCTCGACGAACTGATCATCGCGGGTGACGCCCTCGTCGGGTGGCTCGGATGGGCGACCCTCGACGAGCTGATCCTGGCAGTCGGCCGGCGGCGCGGGCTCCGGGGCGTCGTGAAGCTGCGCCACGCTCTCGCCGAGATCAGGCCGGGTTCTCGTTCCCCGGGTGAGACCAGGGCACGGCTGACCCTCGTCCGCCAGGGACTCCCGGAACCCGCCCTGAACCACGACGTGATCGTGGACGGCAGGTGGATCGCGTGCGTGGACCTCGCCTACCCCGCAGCACGGGTGGCGATCGAGTACGAGAGCGATCTCCACCGCACCGACCCGGCCACCTTCCGGAAGGACCTCACCCGCGGTGAGCACTTGAAGGACGTGGACTGGTGGTTGGTCCGGGCCACGGCGGACGACGTCGGCCGAGGTGTCGATCGATTCGTACAGCGTGTGAGACGCCTCCTGCAGGCCGGGCTCAGCGCACCGCACGACCACCGCTTCGCGACGCTTCGGTGAACAATGGTTGACGCTTCAACCAAAAGGGTGCACACTGGCGTAGTATCAGGTTGATGCAGGCGCATGGATCGCGTCGCACCACAGACTCTCGTTCGGAAGAAGGACCACCATGACGCTCACCGCCACGACCATCCCCGGCTACCAGACCGGCACCTGGAAGATCGACCCCACCCACTCCGAGGTCACCTTCTCGGTCCGCCACCTCGCCATCAGCAAGGTCAAGGGCAAGTTCGAGACGTTCGACGCCACCGTCGTCACCGCCGAGAACCCCCTCGAGTCGACCGTCGAGGCGAACATCGACGTCGCGTCGATCAACACCGGCCAGGAGCAGCGCGACCAGCACCTGAAGACGAGCGACTTCTTCCTCACCGAGGAGCACCCGCAGCTCACCTTCCGCTCGACGAGCATCGAGGCCAAGGGCGACGACCTGCACATCGCTGGCGACCTGACCCTGCGCGGCGTCACCAAGCCCGTCGTCCTCAAGGCCGAGCTCGGTGGCTTCACGACCGACGGCTACGGCCAGGTCAAGTTCGGCGCCGAGGCGACCACGAAGATCGACCGCACCGAGTTCGGCGTGAACTGGAACGCAGCGCTCGAGGCCGGTGGCTTCACCCTCGGCAACGACGTGACGATCAACCTCGACGTCCAGTTCGTGCTCCAGGCGGCCTGAGTCCCTTCGGACTCGCTGCCTGACTGAGGGCACCGAACAGCACCACCCGAACCCGAGACACGCGCCCCGGCTCCCCACGGAGCCGGGGCGTTCGTCGTCCCCGCCGTGCTCCGGGGGTGCGTCCGTGCCCGCCGCCCTCCGCCCGTCGCCCGCCGCCCGCTGCGACGCGCGCGGGTGCTCCATCGCGAGCGCAACCGGGCGAACGGGCGAAATACCGGCCTCATCTCGAACTCGACCCCGGCATTCCGCCCGGTCGCCCAGGGACCACGCGCTGGCACGCCCCTCCGGTGTCAGCGAGTGCAGTGCGCATCGACCCCGCGCAGGCGTGAACGGGCGGAAACGTCCGGTGGGTAGGCGCGCGACCGCGGCATTTCGCCCGCTCGGCCGGGCTCCTCGGCGTAGCGTTGGGCAGCGGACAGGGGCACGCCCGCACGCACGGGAATCCGCACACCGGCCCCCGAGTTACAACGACACACGCACGACACGCACCACCCGCACACACCACCCGCACCACGCACCACCCGCACGAAGCACCGCACGCCAGCCCGACGAACAGGAGCACCACCATGGCCACCGACTGGATCGCGATGCAGGCCCTCGCGGCAGCCGAGTTCGGCCGCCGCGTCGCCGCCGTGACGGACTGGGACGCCGCCACCCCCGACTCCGAGTGGACCACCCGCGACCTCGTGACCCACGTGGTCGACGAGCAGCGCTGGATCCCGAAGCTCCTCACCGGGTGCGACTACGCCCAGGCCGAGGCCGACCTCGAGTTCATCGGCGACGACCTCGTGTCCGAGTGGCAGCGCTTCGCGACCGCGGCGACCGATGCCTGGCGGAACGCCCCGCAGGACACCCCCGTCCACCTCAGCACCGACGTCGTGCCAGCTGGCCAGTACCTCACCGAGCAGACCAGCGACATCACCATCCACACGTGGGACCTGGCGCGGGCGACCGGTACGGACGAGTCCCTGCCGGACGAGCTCGTGCAGGCGGTGTGGGAGTACTTCGAGCCGCAGATCGAGGACCTCGCCGCGACCGGCTTGTACGCCGCCCCGGTCGACGTCGACCAGGACGCCCCACTCCAGGTCCGCCTGCTCGCCGTCACAGGCCGCGATGCCAAGGTGAGCGCATGACCAACGCAGCACCGAGCAACGCAGCATCAGGCAACGCAGCACCGAGCAACGCCGCACCAGGCAACGCGGCCCCGAGCAACGCGGCCCCGAGCAACGCAGCACCGAGCAACGCAGCGACGACGAACACCACCCGCCTCGGCGCCTCCGGCCTCGAGATCAGCACCGTGGTCCTCGGCATGATGTCCTACGGCGCCCCCGACCGCGGCTCGCACGCGTGGAGCGTCGGCATCGACGAGGCCCGCCCCTTCGTCCGTCGCGCGTTCGACGCCGGCATCACCACCTTCGACACGGCGAACGTGTACTCCGACGGCTCCAGCGAGGAGATCACCGGCACGCTCCTCAAGGAACTCGCTCCGCGCGAGGACGTCCAGGTCCTCACCAAGGTGTTCAACCGGATGCGCCCCGGTCGGAACGGCGCCGGGCTCTCCCGCGCCGCGATCATGCACGAGATCGACGCCTCGCTGACCCGTCTCGGCACCGACTACGTCGACCTGTACCAGATCCACCGCTTCGACCCGGTGACCCCGATCGAGGAGACGATGGAGGCCCTGCACGACGTCGTCAAGGCCGGCAAGGCCCGCTACCTCGGCGCGAGCAGCATGTGGACGTGGCAGTTCGCGCAGATGCAGCACGTCGCCGACCTGCACGGTTGGACCCGCTTCGTCAGCATGCAGGACCAGTACAACCTGCTCGAACGCGAGGAAGAACGCGAGATGCACCCCTTCGCGCACGCGACCGGCGTCGGCGTGATCCCGTGGAGCCCCCTCGCCCGCGGCAAGGTCACCCGGCCGTGGGACGCGGAGGGCTCTGGTTCGCGCGCGAGCACCGACGAGTTCGGCAAGACGCTCTACCGCCAGGACGAGGACGCGAACCGCGCGATCGTGGGCGCCGTCGAGTCCATCGCGAGTGACCGCGGCGTGAGCATGGCGCAGATCGCCCTCGCCTGGGTCGCGGGCAAGCCCGCGGTGAGCGCGCCGATCGTCGGTGCGACGAAGGAGCACCACATCGACGACGCGGTCGCGGCCGCCGCGATCACGCTGACCGACGACGAGGTGACGCGACTCGAGTCCGCGTACACGCCCCGGGTGCCGTCCGGTTTCTGACGCACCCACGAGCGGACGGGAGGCCCGTGGCCAGCTGGCCACGGGCCTCCCGTCCGTCTCCGGTCACGTCCACGACACGTGACACGCGGACGTTTCAGGCGACGGCGCCGCGCTCGCGTTCGAGGCGCGCGATGCGCACGAGCGCAGCGCGCTCGGTGCCCGTCTGGTTGCCGAGTACCCCACCGATCCCGTCGAGCACGAGTCCGGTCGCCCGGCCGACGGGCAGTTCGACGGGCCCGATCGCGGGGGCCCGCAGGCCGAGCATCGAGCGGTGGCGGGGGTCGAGCGTCGAGACGGCGCCCTGGAACAGCGCCTGGTAGCCGGGCCGCAGCATCAGCGCGAGCGGCGGGTTCTTGATGAACTTGACGACGTCGCGGGTGCGGGCAGTGACGGCCAGTTCGCCGCGGTCGAGGTACCCGTCCATCTGGGCGCGGAGCTCGGCCTCGGACTCCGGGGCGTCCTCGACGCGCATGAGCCGGCCGGCGGTCGCCCACTCGCGGACGTAGGCGTCGGCACCGCCGGGGATCGGGCCACCCCAGCGCTGCGCAGCGCGGAGGAACGCGTCGGTGAAGGCGAGGTGCACCCAGCGGGCCAGGTCGGGGTCGTTCGCCGCGTAGTCGCGTGCGACGCCGTGGCCGTCGACGTACTGGCCGCGAACGCGCTCGTGCAGGCGCAGCACCCACTCGCTCGCTCCGCGGGCGGTCGCGGTGTCGCCGTGCGAGACCGTGTAGATCCACCGGATGGTGCCGGCGAGTCGGCCGAACGGGTCCTCGCGGTAGCGGGAGTGGTCGGCGACGCCGGCGAGGGCTCCCGGGTGCAGGGCCTGCACGAGGAGTGCGCGGACGCCGGCGACGATCGTCTGCTTGCCGCCGTGCACCGCCCACGTCGCGGAACCGGGGCCGAAGAAGCCGGCGTCGGTGCCGGCCTCGAGTTCGTCGATCCACTCCGGCTTGCTCGTCGCCCCACCGGTGAACGTGTCGTTGAGGCGGGAGCGGAAGGCATCGGAGACGGAGGGCATGGCGTCATCGTCCGTCCGCCCCCTGGGAGCGCGCTCGGCTTCGTGCACCCCGATGGCGCCCGATGCCGGCCGATGCCGCCCGATGCTTCCCAGCGGGCGCCGGGGTGGCCCGCTAGGTTGGGACGCGTGAGCATCGACACGCCTCGTCCCTGGCTTGCCTCGTACGCGCCGGGGGTCCCGCACGACATCGAGGAACAGCACGGTTCCCTGATCGACCTGGTCGAGGAATCGGCGCGACGGTTCCCGGGCAGGGTCGCGCTCGAGTTCTTCAAGCGGACGACCAGCTACGCCGACCTGCAGGAGCAGATCCTCCGCGCGGCGAACGGCCTCCGCAAACTCGGCGTCGGTGCCGGCGACCGGGTGGCGATCGTGCTGCCGAACTGCCCGCAGCACATCGTGGCGTTCTACGCGGTCCTGCGCCTCGGCGCGATCGTGGTCGAGCACAACCCGCTGTACACGCCGCGCGAGCTCCGCCACCAGTTCGAGGACCACGGCGCCAAGGTCGCGATCGCCTGGGACAAGTCCGTCGCGACGCTGCAGGACTTCCCTGCCGACGTGAAGCTCGACGCGATCGTGTCGGTCGACCTGACCCGCGCGATGCCCCGCAGCACCCGGCTCGCCCTGGCCCTGCCGGTGGCGAAGGCCCGCGAGTCCCGCGCGAAGCTCACCACCGCGGTGCGCGGCACGACGAAGTGGGACGACCTGGTCCACACCCGCAAGCTGTCGAAGCGGCACCCGCGCCCGTCGACGGACGACATCGCCCTGATCCAGTACACCTCGGGCACCACCGGCACGCCGAAGGGCGCGGTCCTCACGCACCGGAACCTGCTGGCCAACGCCGCGCAGGCTCGCGCCTGGGTGCCGCAGATCCGTCGGGGCGACAACGTCGTGTACGCGGTGCTGCCGATGTTCCACGCCTACGGCCTCACGCTGTGCCTGACCTTCGCGATGAGCATGGCCTCGCGGCTCGTGCTGTTCCCGACGTTCGACCCGGCGCTCGTGCTCACCGCGATCAAGAAGCACCCGCCGACGTTCCTGCCCGCCGTCCCGCCGATCTACGCCCGACTGCAGCACGCCGCCGACTCGGCGAAGGTCTCGCTCGAGGGCATCGAGATCGGCATCTCGGGCGCCATGCCGCTGTCGCAGGACATCGTCGAGCCGTGGGAAGCCCGGACCGGCGGGTACCTGGTCGAGGGCTACGGGCTGTCCGAGTGCTCCCCCGTGCTGATGGCGAACCCGGTGTCCCCGGAGCGTCGCCTCGGCTCCATCGGGCTGCCGTTGTCCTCCACCGAGGCCCGCGTGGTCGACCCCGACGACAGCACGAAGGTGCTCGGCGTCGACGAGCCCGGTGAACTGCAGGTCCGCGGGCCGCAGGTGTTCCGCGGCTACTGGGGCAAGGCCGAGGCCACGGACGAGGTCTTCACCCCCGACGGCTGGTTCCGCACCGGCGACATCGTGGCGATCGGCGCCGACGGCTACGTCCGGATCGTCGACCGACTGAAGGAGCTCATCATCACGGGCGGCTTCAACGTGTCGCCGTCCGAGGTCGAGGACGCACTGCTCAAGCACCCGAGCGTCAAGGAGGTCGCGGTCGTCGGCATCACGCAGGGCGGCAACGAGCAGGTCGTCGCCGCCGTCGTGCCGAAGGACCCGTCCTCGTTCGACGCAGCGGCGCTGCGGGTGTGGGCGCGCGACCAGCTGGCGGCGTACAAGGTGCCGCGTCGGGTCGTCGTGGTCGAGGACCTGCCGCGCTCGATGATCGGCAAGGTGCTGCGGCGGAAGGTGCGGGACCAGGTCCTCGCCGAGGACTGACGGCTGACGGCTGACGGCTGACGGCTGACGTCGTCAGTGCCCGACGCGCGTCAGCGCAGGCGTCGCCCCGGCACCGCGAGCACGGCGAGCCCGGCCACCACGAGTGCGATGCCGACCCACCCCGTCGCACCGAGGTGCTCCCCGACGACGAGCACGGCGAGCACCGCTGCGACCACGGGCTCGAGCAACGACACCAGGGTCGCGACCGAGGCACCGACGGACCGCAACCCCACGGCGTACAGCGAGTGCCCGAGCACCGTCGGCACCAGGGCCAGGTACAGGAACACCGGCCAGTTGTCGCCCTCGCCGAGGTACGGTGCGCCGGCGACGAGCACCAGCACGACGAGCGGCACGGCGGCGATGCCGAACACGGCGCCGACGAGCCCGCGGCCGTTCGGCAGCCCCGCCGCGACGGCTTCGACCCCGGGCCCGCCGGGTACCGACACCGCCCCGGCCGCCGCGTGCAGTCCCCGCGCCACCGCCCACGAGTACAGCGCGTACGTGAGTCCGGCGAGCAGGGCACTGGCGACCCCGAGCGCGAGCGCACCACCACCGCCGTCGTGCTCCGAGCGCGCCAGGGTCACGACGACCATGCCGGCCACGCTCACCAGCGTGGCGACGATCCACCTGCCGGTGACGGGCCTCCTGTCCGACACCCACTCCACGAGCCCGGCGAACACGGGTGACGACCCGATCGCGATCGTGGTGCCGAGGGCGACGCCCGCGTCGGCGAGGGCCGCGTAGAAGGCGACCGCGTAGACGACGAGCGCCCCTGCGCCGAGCAGCGCCCACCCCCGCGTGCGACGCTCGGCGACGGCGCGGAGCGTGCCATGTCCGGCGACGGCGGCGAGCACGAGTCCACCGATCCCGAAGGTGACCGCGCCGAAGACGAAGGCGGGGACGCCCGGGGCGAAGTGCGTCGCGGTGCCGGTGGTCCCCCAGACCGCGGCGGCGACGACCACCGCGGCGAGCCCACCGGCGGGCGTCGGGACCCGGCGCGCGCTGGCGGGACCCGTCACGAGACGTGGATGGACGGCCGGCGGTGGACGTCCGGTTCGGC
The DNA here is from genome assembly GCF_015350935.1 of Curtobacterium sp. VKM Ac-2887. Classification (NCBI taxonomy): domain Bacteria; kingdom Bacillati; phylum Actinomycetota; class Actinomycetes; order Micrococcales; family Microbacteriaceae; genus Curtobacterium; species Curtobacterium sp. VKM Ac-2887. Next base: position 24,518 of record NZ_JADKSB010000023.1, read on the forward strand.
TTCGCGCAGGACCTCGCGCGTGACGGGCGCGACGTCACCGGCACCGGTGAACACGAACCGCAGGGCGTTCCGGATCGGGCTGCCCTCGTTCCACTCGAAGTAGATGCTCGGGACGACCCCGGCGGTGTCGCGGATCGCAAGCAGGGTCGAGGCGATCGTGTTCGGCACGTTGCCGGACCGGACCCGGAGCACACGGTGTCCGTGCACGACGTGCCCCTCGACCAGCAGATCCTCTTCGAAGTCGGACGAGTCCGCGGGCAGCACCTCGAGGAACATCGTCGGGACGCGCGCCGGGATGCCGGAATCGCGCCGTTCCTCGCGCCCCTTCGCCCGGTACGCCTCGGCGGTGCCGGCACCCGGCTCGTTCGCGATGATGCAGACCGCGCTGAACTGGTCGGCGTCGGCCTCGACGAACTGCCGGGCCGTGGCGTCCAGCTCGATCGACGACGCGCGGAGCTCGAACGACCGGCGCACCCGCGAGACGAGCGACACCACGACGATGGCGATGATGAAGATCGCCGCGATCCGGACGCCGTCGGGCCGCTCGATGACGTTCGCGACCGTCGTGTAGACGAACACGACCGAGATGACGCCGAACGCGATGGTGCGCTTCTTCTGCTGCCGGCGACGAGCCGACAGGGTGACCGCGACCGCGGCGCTCGTGATCAGGACGAGCACGCCGGTGGCGTAGGCCCCGCCCTGGGCGTCGACGTTCGCGCGGAACACGATCGTGATCAGGAAGGCGATGAGGGTGAAGATGATGACGAGCGGCCGGGTCGCCCGCGCCCACTGCGGCGCCATGCCGTAGCGGGGCAGGAACCGCGGCACCAGGTTGAGCAGGCCGGCCATCGCGCTCGCGCCGGCGAACCACAGGATGGCGACGGTCGAGAAGTCGTAGATCGAGCCGAACACCCCACCGAGGTACTGGTGCGCCAGGAAGGCCAGGGCCCGCCCGTTCGCACCGCCGCCCGGCTGGAACTCGTGCTGCGGGATGAGGAACGTCGTCGCGATCGACGAGGTGATCAGGAACGAGCTCATGATCACGGCCGCGACGGTCAGGAGCCGCTTGGTGCCGCGGATCCGACCCTCGGGCCGGGCACTCGTGTCGTCCGACGCGTCACCGCGCACCTGCGGCATCACCGCGACGCCGGTCTCGAACCCGGACAGGCCGAGCGCGAGCTTCGGGAACACGACGAGCGCGATGCCGACCATGACGAGGGGGTTGCTGTGCTGCGCGGTGAGCCCCGACCACCAGTCGCTGGCGACCATCGGGTGCTCGAAGACGTGCCAGAGCGCGACCACCACGACGACGGCGTTCAACGCGAGGAACACCGCGACGAGGCCGACCGCGATGCCGATCGCCTCCTTGAAGCCGCGGAGGAACACCACGCCGAGCAACAGCAGCAGCGCGAGGGTGAGCGGGACGGGGATCTCGGTGAACCAGTGTGGCGTGTACGGGTTCTCGGCGATGTGCGCCGTGGCGTCCGCCGCCGACAGCGTCATCGTGATCATGAAGTCGGTGACGGCGAACCCGAGCAGGACGAGCACCAGGAGCTTGCCGGCCTACCACGGCAGGAGCTTCTCGAGCATCATGATCGACCCGGCACCGCGGAAGCTGTCGCTCGCGACCCGGCGGTACACCGGCAACGCGCCGAACAGCGTGACGAGCACGAGCACGATCGTGGCGATCGGCGACAGCAGGCCGGCGGCGAGCGCGGCGATCGCCGGTTGGTACCCGAGGGTCGAGAAGTAGTCGACGCCGGTCAGGCACATGACCCGCCACCACGGGTGGGTCTTCTCGACCTCGACCTGGTGCGGACCCTGGTGGGATGCCCCTTGGTGGGCGCCCTGCAGCATCCAGCGACGCAGTCGGGTGCTGCGGTCGAGGGGTGGCTCCGTGGCGTCGCGCTGGGCGGCCCGCTCGGCGTCTGTCGCGGTCACGTGGACGATGCTAAGCCGTCCGGGTGAAGCACGCGCGCACCCGGACGGCCCCTGTGGACAACCCGGTC
>NZ_JADKSB010000023.1:26626-46741 GCF_015350935.1 Curtobacterium sp. VKM Ac-2887
CGGCTCCCGCCGGACAACCCGGTCCGGCTCCCGCCGGACAACCCGGTCCGGCTCCCGCCGGACAACCCGGTCCGGCTCCCGCCGGACAACCCGGTCCGGCTACCGCGGGGGCCTGGTGAACACCGCCACCAGCCCCGCCACCACCAGCAGGGCTCCGGCCGCCAGGCAGGCCGCCAGCAACAGGGTGGTCGGGTCGACCGAGAACACCGGGATCGCGCTCACGGCCATCGCGATCGCGAACACGAGCAGCACCACACCCCAGAAGATCGTGCCGAAGCGTGCACCACGGCGCGCCCGCGCAGGTTCCGGTGCCGGTACCGGCGCCGCAGGTGGGAACGTCTGGGTCGTCTCGTCGTCGTTCGTCATCGTCTCGTCCTTCACTCGTTGACGGTCAGCGCACGGGGCACGTCGGCGGCGCCCCCGAGGATCCACAGGTGCACGGTCGTCGTCCCGACCGCATCGGTACCGGCGGACCGTGCCGCCCGGTTCTCGACGGTGGTCGTGCCGAACAGCCCGCCGCTGCCGTCGTCGCCGGAGTCGCCGTCGGTGTCGACGCCGTACCCGACGCCGCTCACCTCGACCCGGACCGGCACGTCGGTCGGCAGCAGCACCTCGGCCCCGCCGGCGCCGAGCCACAGGTTCACGTCCCCGCCGGCGTCGGTCTCGTCGAGGCCGCGCAGGTCGAGGGTCGGCCCGCCGACGAGCATCGCGTAGTTCCGTTCCGACCCGGCGGCGACGCTGTCGACCCGCCAGGTGGTCCCGCCGATCAGCGAGACCTGCGTGCCGGCGGGCAGCACCCCGGTGACGACCAGGGCGACGACCCCGATCGTCGAGAACAGGCCGAGGGCACCGTCGTCGCGTCCCCGGATCCCGGCGACGATGGTCGCGATCGCCAGCACGGCGACCGCCGCGGCGATGCCGAGCACCGCCACCGGCCAGGCCTCCGCCTGCGCCCAGACCGCGACGCCGGCCCCGGCGACGAGCGCCAGCCCGAGCGACACGGCGACGTACGCCGCGCTCGACCGTCGCTCGGCGCGGGTCGCGCGCCAGGCGGCCGCCCGCTCCCGTTCGGCGCGCATCCGCTCGTCGTGTCGCCGCTGTCGGTCCTGCGGGGTGCCGGGGGCGTTCCACTGCCAGGAGGCCCGGCCCGCGTCCGACGCCTCCCCCGCGTCCGCCGTCCACGCGGCTCCACCGGCCGGGCGCGGGTCGTCGGGGCTCGTCCAGAAGTCGCGCCGTGTCCCCGCTGCCGCGGCGGCGTCAGCGTCGGGCGTCGGCCCGTCGGTGCGACGACGCGCGACCACCACGGCCAGCCAGACGATCCCGCCGACGAGCGCGATGCTCCACGCCGTGCGCAGGGTCGCCTCGAGCCAGCCGGGCATCCCCCACGCCGAGGGCACGCCCTGCCACCAGATCCCCTGGACCGCGGGCACGAAGGTCAGCACCACGAAGACGCCGATCCCGATGAGCGCCGGGTCGAGCACGCCGCGGATCATCCGCTCGACGTGGATCCGTCCTGTGGTGTCCGGCAGCAGCGCCCACCCGACGGCGTACGCCAGGAAGACCGGACCGCCGAGCAGGGCGACGACGATCGCGACGCCGCGGACGACGAGCGGGTCGAGTCCGGTGCGTCGGGCCACGGCACCGCAGACGCCGGCGAGCCAGCGGTCGTCGGTGCGGGCGACGTCGAGTCCGCGGATCCAGTCGAAGAACCGGGCCGTCGAGTCGGCGGTGCCGGCAGCCGGGCCGGGAGCCGTGTCGTGCTGGTGATCGGTCATGGTCTCCAGCATCCCGGCCCGCGGTGGCGGACACCATCGGGGTTTCCCCTGACCGGTCCCTGATCCCTGCCCCGAACCCTGCTGGTGCGGGCGCCCGAGTGCCAGGATTGGCCCATGGCCACCGCTCGGATGACCCGCCCGACCCCCAGGGTCCTCGGCGGTGTCTGCAGCGGGTTCGCGACGCACACCGGTCTGCCACTCGGGGCCGTCCGGGCGGCGACGGCGGTCCTGACGGTCTGCGGCGGGGCCGGGGTCCTGCTCTACGCGTGGCTGTGGGCCACCACCCCGAGCGCGACGGTGGCCGCGACGTCACCGCTCAAGGCCGTCCTCACGGCGCCCCGTGCGAACGGCGACGGCGACGCGACCGTGACCGTGAGCCGTCGAGCACCCGTCGTGGAGATCCTGCTCGGACTCGCACTGCTCGCCGCCGGGGGCGCGATCGTCGCCGTGCGCCTCGGCACCCAGGTCCCGCTCGAGGTCGTCGTGCCCGGTGTCGTGGTCGTCACCGGTGCTGCCCTGGCCTGGCGGCAGTTCGACGCCCTGCGCACCGTCCGGGCCGCGGCGTCGTCCCCCCTGGTCGTCCGGGCGCTCGGGGCACTGGTGCTCGTCGTGCTCGGCATCCTGTTGTTCTTCACCACGAGCGACCGGCCGAACGTGTGGACGGTGCTCAGCGCAGCGGTCGCGGTGCTGCTCGGCGTCGCCGTGGTCGTCGCGCCCTGGGTCGTGCGGCTCGTCCGGGACCTCGCCGACGAGCGCGCGGCACGGGTCCGCGACCTCGAGCGCGCCGAACTCGCCGCGCACCTGCACGACTCGGTGCTGCAGACGCTCGCGCTCATCCAGCAGAAGGCCGAGCCCGGCTCCGATGCCGCACGGCTCGCCCGGGCGCAGGAACGCGAACTGCGGTCGTGGCTGTTCGCTGGGCAGACCGAGCCGGCCCGTGACCTCGGCGCCGAACTGCGCGACGCCGCCGTCGACATCGAGGCCGAGTACCCGGTCCGCATCGACGTCATCGCGGTCGGTCCGTCGCGCACCGACCTGCCCGACGGTGTCGTCGCCGCTGCCCGCGAGGGGATGCTCAACGCGGCCCGGCACGCCGGCGGCACGATCAGCGTGTACGCCGAGACCGCGCAGGACGTCGTCGAGGTCAGCATCCGCGACCGTGGGCCGGGCTTCGACCCCGACGCTGTGCCCGAGGGACGGTACGGCGTGCGCGAGTCGATCACCGGGCGGATGCACCGACTCGGCGGCCGGGCGACCATCGCCCCGGGGCCCGGTCGCACCGGGACCGAGGTCCGGCTCCGGCTGCCGCTCGCGCCCTCCGACCCCCACCACGAGGAGGACGCATGACCGAGCCCGACCTGCTCACCGTCGCCATCGTCGACGACCACTCCATCTTCCGAGCCGGCGTGCGCGCCGGACTGCCACCGGGCCTCCAGGTCGTGGGTGAAGCCGCCACCGTCGACGAAGCCGTGACGCTCGTGGCGACCACCGCACCCCGTGTCGTCCTGCTCGACGTCCACCTGCCCGGCGGAGCCGGCGGTGGCGGCGCCGAGGTGATCACGCGGTCCGCTGCCGAGCGCCCGGGCACGCTGTTCCTGGCGCTGAGCGTGTCCGACGCGGCCGACGACGTCGTGCGGGTGATCCGGGCCGGGGCCCGCGGGTACATCACGAAGAGTTCGTCGAGCGCCGAGGTGGCCGAGGCCGTCCGACGGGTGGCGGAGGGCGACGCGGTGTTCTCGCCCCGCCTGGCCGGCTTCGTGCTCGACGCCTTCGGTGCGGTGAGCGGCGAGACCGCGCAGCACGACGCGGAACTCGACCGGTTGTCGGCGCGCGAGCAGGAGGTGATGCGCCTCATCGCGCGCGGGTACGCCTACAAAGAGGTCGCGTCCGAGCTCTTCATCTCGGTGAAGACCGTCGAGACCCACGTGTCGAGCGTGCTGCGGAAGCTGCAGCTGTCGAACCGGCACGAGCTGACGGCGTGGGCGCTGCAGCGCAAGCTGCTCTGAGCGCCCACGTCGACCCGATCTGTCTCACTTCGCGCTGATGCGGGTGTACTTGTTGACCGCCCACGGCACGAACACGACGAGCATCACGGCGATCCCGATCAGCACCGTCACGATCGGGTGCTGCATCGTCCAGATGTCCGGCACCGGCGCCGACCCGACGTTGCCGAACAGCTCACGGGCCGCCTGCACGAGCGACGACACCGGGTTCCACTCCGCGAACACCCGCAGCACCAGGGGCAGCGTGTCGCTCGGCACGAAGGCGTTCGAGATGAACGTCAGCGGGAACAGGATCATGAACGAGGCGTTGTTGATGACCTCCGGCGTCTTGACGCTCATGCCGAGCAGCGCCATCACCCAGCTGAACGCGTAGCTGAACAGCAGCAGCAGGGCGATGCCGGCCAGGAACTCGAGCGGCGACGAGTTCACCCGCCACCCGACGGCCAGCCCGGTGAGCATCATGATCGCCATCGAGATCGAGTTGAGCACGAGGTCGGAGTTGGTCCGACCGACGAGCACCGCGGACGCCGACATCGGCAGCGTGCGGAACCGGTCGATCAGGCCTTCCTTCAGGTCCTGTGCCATCGCCGACCCCGAGAAGGTCGCCCCGAACACGACGGTCTGCGCGAAGATCCCCGCCATCAGGAACTGCGTGTAGTCGGTGCCCTCGACCGCGATCGCGCCACCGTAGACCTGGCTGAAGAGCAGGACGAACATGATGGGCTGCAGCACCGCGAACACGAGCATGTCCGGCGACCGCTTGATCTTGATGAGGTTCCGCTTGGTGACGGTCCAGCCGTCCTCGAACCAGATGGCGACCGGCGAGGTGACGACGACGGGCAGTTGCCGACCCGGCGCGATGGTGGTGGCGGTCATCGGGCCGTCTCCTTCTGCTTGGTGGCGGCGGCTTCGTCGGCCTCGTCCTCCGTCGCGGCGTGGCCGGTGAGCCGCAGGAACACGTCGTCGAGCGTCGGTCGGCGCATGCCCGCGTCGTGCAGCTCGATGCCGGCGTCGCCGAGGTCGGCGAGCACCCGTTGCAGCGCGGTGGGGCCGGCCTCGACCGCGATGGCGTGGGTGCGGCCGTCACCAGAGGCCTCGACGTCGCCGACACCGTAGCGCCGCAGGACGGTCGTCACGGCGTCACCGTCGGTCTCGTCCACCAGGGTCACGACGACCCGGTGGCCGCCGACCTGCGCCTTGAGGTGGTCAGCGGTGCCCTCGGCGATGACCCGGCCGTCGTCGATGACCGCGATGTCGTCGGCGAGCCGGTCGGCTTCTTCGAGGTACTGCGTGGTGAGCAGGACCGTGGCACCCTGGGCCACCAGGTCCTCGATGATGCCCCAGAGCGCCAGCCGGCTGCGGGGGTCGAGGCCCGTGGTCGGCTCGTCGAGGAACAGCACGCGCGGGTTCATCACGAGGGCCCCGGCGAGGTCGATCCGTCGCCGCATGCCACCGGAGAAGCCCTTCACCGGGCGGTCCCCGGCCTCGGCCAGGTCGAACACGTCGATGAGCTCACGGGCACGCTCCCGCGACGTCTTCCGGCCCAGGTGGTAGAGCCGACCGATCATCTCGAGGTTCTCGAAGCCGGTCAGGTTCTCGTCGACCGCGGCGTACTGCCCGGACACCCCGATGGACCGCCGGGTGGCCTGGGGGTCGGCGATCACGTCGATGCCGTCGATCGTGGCCGTCCCGGAGTCCGGGGTGATGAGGGTGGTGAGCACCTTCACGGTCGTGGTCTTGCCCGCGCCGTTCGGCCCGAGCAGCGCCTTCACGGTGCCCTGCGGCACGGACAGGTCGAGTCCGGCCAGTGCGTGCACCGGCCCGGACTTCGACCGGTAGGTCTTGGTCAGCCCGGAGGCTTCGATGATGGCCATGTCGCTCCCTTGTCGACCACGGAGAATATCAGTGGGTCGGTGGGAACTCGTGACCGGTCACTCAGATGCCGAAGTCACCACCGAAGTCACTGGAGCCACCGCCGAAGTCGGATCCGCTGTCGCCCCAGCCCGCACTCTCGAACCCGCCGCCGTCGGACGCGCCACCATCGGACGCACCGCCGTCACCGGAGTCGGCTCCAGTGTCCTCCGAACCACCGTCACCCGCAGCGTCAGTACCGCCATCGAACGATCCGGGGTCCGGCAGGAAGGCGCTCATGATCGCCGAACCGATGACGTAGCCGGCCACGGTGCCGAGGATCGAGGCACCGATCATGCTGCCGAACGACGGTCCGCCGCGCTGCCCACCGAAGCGGCCACCACCGCCGACGCCACCGAGCGAGCGCTCCATGAAGCCCGGTTGGCGGATCTCGGACCGCGTCGCCGACTGCGCGAGCGAGCGGGGGTCGTCGCCGCGCGGGGCCTCACCGGGAGGCGCCGTGCGGGTGAACTCGTCGTAGACCATGCGGCGCTGTTCGTCGGTCAGCTTGGCGAACGCCTCGGCGTGCACCTCTTCGATGCGCTCGGGCGGCGCCGTGCGGAGCAGGTAGCGGTACCGCTCCACCGCGCGCTCGTCGTCGGTCGTCGCGCCCTGCTGCTGCGCGGGTGCACCGCCCCACTGCGGCACGCCGTACTGGCCGCCCTGCTGCTGCCCGGCCGGCACCCCCGTCGGCGCGGGCTGATGGTACGACTGCTGGCCGTACCGGTAGCCCTGCTGCTGCGGTTGCTGCGGCTGCCCCCACTGGTTCTGCTGCGCGTCGTACTGCTGCGCGTCACCGGTGCGGTCGCGGTCCGGACGTCCGAGCAGGCGGTCGAGGAATCCCATGGTCGATGCTCCTTCGGGTGCACGGGTGATCCGGTCGGACCGCCCGTGGCCTGCCACCCTATGGAGCGCGGTCGGCCGCTGACTGAGCGCCCGCTCAGAGTCAGCCGTGCGCCGCCGCGCCCGCGGGTGCGCCGTGCGCACCTGCACGACCCGTGCCGGGTCGGCAGCACCGTGCGCGCCTACAGCACCGCACCCAGCGGCCAACCACGCACCAGAACGCAGGCCCCGCACCGTGCGCACCACCCACCCGACGGGAGGCCCGTACCCGACCCGCCCCGCGCCTCCAGTCCGCACCGTGCGCACCTGCACGACCCGTGCCGGGTCGGCAGCACCGTGCACGCCTACAGCACCGCACCCAGCGGCCAACCCCGCACCAGAACGCAGGCCCTGCACCGTGCGCCGACCACACCTGCCGCGCGCACGCGCCGACTCAGCCCGCCGCCGCGCCCGCGGCGAGCGCGGCCGTCCACACCGCGTGCAGCTCGTCGGCGGCCCCGGGGTGCGCCACCAGGAACGGCTCCCCCACGGGCGGGAAGCCCTCGACCGGACCGGAGCGGGTCAGCACGATCCCGCCGGCCTCGTGCACGAGCAGCACGGCGGCCCCGTGGTCGACCGGGTTGAACGCGGACACGCACCCGCCGATCCCCCGGCCGGCCGCGACCTGCGCGATGGTCAACGTGCCGGAGCCCTGCACCCGCAGTGTGCACGACCGGTCGGCCAGGGCGTCGAGGAACGCGCCGAACCCGGGCCACGGCCGGTGCCCGTCGAGCTCGGTGCCGACGACCGCACCGGCGAGCGGCCGCGGGGTGTCGTCCAGCTGGAGCGGACGGTCGCGCAGGGTGGCACCGCGTCCGCGCCGCGCCTCGAGGACCTCGCCCCGCCACGGGTCGGCCACGACGCCGACGAGCGGCCGGCCACCGCGGGTCAGGCAGAGCGACATCGACGTCCAGGGCACGCCGTTCGCCAGGTTCGTGGTGCCGTCGACGGGGTCCAGGTACCAGCGGTGCCGGTCGCCGGGGGCGTCGCCGTACTCCTCGCCGGTGAAGCCGTGCGTCGGGAACGCCATCCGGACGCGGGACCGGACGTGCTGTTCGACCAGTCGGTCCACGTCGGTGACGAGGTCTGCGGGGTTCGCCTTGGTCCGTACCTCGCTGACGGGGTGCTCGCGGGTGAAGGCGATGACCTCGTGCGCGATGCGGTGTGCCAGGGCTTGGGCGCGCGAGGCGACCTCGGTCTCGGTCGGTTCGCGGTCCCGTTCCGGCCAGCCGTCCCGCTCCGCCGACGACAGTGCGGCGCCGATCGCGCCGACGTCGTTCGTCGTGATCGAGTCGACGCCGAGCCGTGCCGCCCAGAGCGCCGGTTCGGCTTCGTCGACGGTCCAGACGGCGACCCGCAGCCCCAGGGCGTGCGCGGCCTCGATGGTGCGCGGGGTGAGGAACGCGATGTCGAGGTTCAGGGTGGACGGGGTCAAGGCCTCCAGGTCGGCCGGAGTGGGCGGGTCGAGCGACTCCCACGCGAGCCAGACGTCGGCGTCGGGCAGCACCGAGCGGACCGCCGCCATGGCCGCTGGCGCTCCGCACCACGCCACGGTGGTGGACGCGGTGGACCCCGCGACGGTGCGGGCAGCGACGAGTCCGTCGGCCGCGTCCGTCAGGTCGACCAGCAGCACCGAGTGGCAGCCGTCGAGCCGTTCGAGGGCGGCGTCGAGCCGCGGGATCCGGTCGAGTCCGTTGCCGAGCCGGGCGACGTCGCACCACGCGACGTCGGACACCCGTCGGGCATCGCCCCACATCCGGCCGAGGGTCTCGTCGTGCAGCAGGACGGCGACGTCGTCGGCCGTGCGACGGACGTCGACCTCGATGACCTCGGCGCCGAGCGCCTCGGCGACCGCGATGGCGGGCAAGGTGTTCTCGCGCCGGACGCGCGGCGCACCGCGGTGGGCGACGAGCCGTGGCGGACGCACGCCGGGCCTCCCGGTCGGGCTGGTGGCGACCACCTGGTCGGCGGGCGCCGACACCGGGGCGCTCATCGGGTGCCCTCGAGCAGGGCGCCGTCGCGGTACACGAGCACCTCGCCGAGGCGGACCCCGGTCTCGGTGCCGACCGTCGGGGGTGCTCCGGTGACGAACGCGCGGAGCTCGGCGCCGTCGGCGGCCAGCACGACCTCGGCGAAGTGCCCGCGCATCAGCACGCGGGCGACGGTCGCACGGATCGGCGAGTCGTCGGTGAGCACGACCTGCTCGGGTCGGATCAGGACCGTGTCCGCCACGGTGGGGCTGACCGACGTGCCGGCCAGGAACCGGCCGGTGACGGGGCTCGTCGACCCGATGAACGACGCGACGAACCCGGTCGCGGGGCGGGCGTACAGCTCGGTGGGCGTCGCGATCTGCTCGATGCGGCCGTCGTGCATGACCGCGATCCGGTCCGAGATGCTGAGCGCCTCGTCCTGGTCGTGCGTCACGATCACGGTCGTGATGCCGAGACGCTGCTGGATGCGCCGGATCTCGTCGCGGACGCTCACCCGGAGCTTCGCGTCGAGGTTCGACAGCGGCTCGTCGAGGAGCAGCACGTCGGGCTCCTGCACGATCGCCCGCGCCAGGGCGACCCGCTGCTGCTCACCGCCCGAGATCGCGGTCGGTTTCGACCCGGCGTGGTGGCTCAGCCCGACGAGCTCGAGTGCGTCGCGCACCCGCTCGGCGACGCGCTGCTTCGGCACGCGTCTGGTCCGCAGCGGGAACGCCACGTTCTGCGTCACCGTCATGTGCGGCCACAGCGCGTAGTTCTGGAACACCATCGCGCTCGGCCGACGCTCCGGACCGATCGACGTGACGTCGCGGTCCCCCATCGTCACGACGCCGCCGTCGGCGGGCAGGAACCCCGCCACCATCCGGAGCGTCGTCGTCTTGCCGCACCCGGACGGCCCGAGGAGCGAGACGAGCTCGCCCTTCGCCACGTCGAGGTCGATGCCGGCGACGACGTCGCGTCCGCCGAGCGTCTTGCGCAGTCCGCGGATGCTGAGTCCGCCGGATCGGGTCCGGTCCGTCGTGCTGCCGTCGGCCGGGAGGCCCGTGGTGCGTTCCGCGACGAGCGCCTGGTCCGTCATCTGGTCGCCTTTCGTGCTGGTGGTGGTCATCGGTGTCGGTCCGGGTGTCGGTCCGGGTGTCGGTCCGGGTGTCGGCTCGGTCGGTTGCGGCCGGGTCATCGGATCTGGAAGCCGTCCGCCAGGCGGCCGCCCATGATGTGCTTCCGGGCGAGGAGCAGCAGGACCACGGACGGGATGCTCAGCGCGATCGCGAACACCGCCGAGACCTGCCGTGGGGAGTTCAGGACGAGCGAGTACATCGCCGTCGGCATCGTCATGTACGTCGGGGCGCCGACCAGGTACGTGCCCTGCGCCTCGTCGAACGACGCGAGGAAGGACATCACCATCGCGACGAGGATCCCCGGCCACGCGATCGGGAACGTCACCCGCCAGAAGGTCCGCCAGCGGCTCGCTCCGGCGTCGCGTGCTGCCTCCTCGAGGGACCGCGGCACGGCCGAGAACGCGGCGGCGGGCAGCCACGTCATGAACACCACGCACCCGAGGACGTGCACGATGAGGATGCCCGTGACCGTGTTCATGAGGTTCAGCGCGGTGAACATGGCCGACATCGTGACGAAGAGGCCCATCTTCGGGAACGCGTTCGTGGCGAACAGCCCGACCAGGACGAGCCGTCGCCCAGGGAACTCGATGCGGCTGATCGCCCACGCGGCCGGCAGGCAGACCACGGCGGCGATGAGGACCGTCAGCGGGGCGAGGACGAGCGAGTTCTGGACGGCGACCGCAAGGCTCCGGTCCTCGAACACGGTGCGCCACCACTGCAGCGTCCAGCCGTCGGGCAACAGGTTCGGGTACGTCCAGGTCGTGGCGAAGGCACGAGCCGCCAGCCAGAGGAGCGGACCGAGCACGAAGACGGCCAGCACGACAGCGGTCGCCCAGACGAGGGTGTTCCCGGTGAGTCGCTTGATCACGGCTGCTCCTGCTTCTGCTGCTGCTTCCGCAGCTCGCCGGCGTTCGCCCGGACCGTCGAGCGCAGGTAGAACACGCTCGCGGCCGCGGCGAAGGCGAACACGATGAACGCCATCGCCGTCGACTGCTGCGGGCGGTTGTAGGCCTGGAAGTACTTCGAGATGTCGACACCGAGCATCGTCGGGGCGTTCGGACCGGTGAAGTACGGCACCGTGAACGACCCGAGGACCCCGATGACGGTGAACGTCGTCGCGATGACGAGCGGGGTCGCCGCCATCGGCAGGAGCACCTGCCAGACCACACGCCAGGTGCTCGCGCCGGCGTCCTTCGCGGCCTCGACCAGGGCGTCCGGGGTCCCCTGCAGCGCGCCGGCGATCATCAGCACGGCGAACGGCAGGCTCGTCCAGACGCTGCCGAACACGACGGCGACGAGGGTGTAGCCCCACACCGGGACGTCGAGGCCGAACTGGGCACCGAGGCTGCGGAGGAAGCCCTGCGCATCGGTGAACGTCAGGACCGACCAGCTCGCGATGACCACCGGCACGAAGAGCGGGACCACGGCCAGGACGCTGAGGCTCTTGCCGAGGAAGCCACCGCGGAGCCGGAGGATCACGGCCACCGCCACGGCGAGCGCCACGGTCAGGCCGGTCGACAGCGCGGTGACCCCGAGCGTCGCGACGAGGTCGCGCAGGAACGTGGCGTTGCCGAGCAGGGTGCCGTACACGGCGAACGAGAAGCCGCGCACGGTGTCGCCGCCGATGTCCGCAAGTGCCTGGTTCAGGCCGCCGGTGAACCCGAGGCTGAACAGGGCGGCGTTCACGACAGGCACGCCGACGAACAGGACCACGACGAGGACGGGCGCCGCGACGAGGGCGAGGCCCTGCCACCGCCGACGGCGGTCGAGCCGCTCCTGGACGGACAGCCGACCTGCGGTGTCCGCCGTGCCGTGGACGGGCGACGGGACGGGCGGGAGGCCCGTGGCGGAGTCGCCACGGGCCTCCCGGTCGGTCGCCGGGCCGTCCTGGACGGTCTGGGTCACTGCGGGACCTTCGCGTCCCACGCCGCGTTCATGTCGGCGGCGAAGTCGCTCTGGAACCCGAGGCGGAGCTGCGAGGGGTTCGCGTCGGCGAACTGCTCCGCGACCGACGCCGGCAGGCTGTCGAGCGGGATGACCGGGTAGCCGGAGACGGCGCTCGCGACGAGCTGCTGCCCCTTGGAGCTCAGCACGAAGTCGGCGAGCTGTTCGGCGGCGGCCTTCTTGGCCTTCGGCTCGGTCTTCGGGATGCCGAGGAAGCTGGCGCTGCCGGTGAACGACGGGTCGGTGATCTGGATCGCCTTGACGGTCTTCGGGATCACGCCGGTCTTCTGCGAGGTGATGAACTGGTCGCTCCACACCGGCGCCATCGCGATCTGGCCGCTGCCGAGCAGCTGCACGACCTGGTCGTTGCCGTTCGGGTAGACCCCCTTCTGGTACGTCGAGGGGCCGAGGTCCTTGAGCGCTGCGAAGCCCTTGTCCCACTTCGACTCGAGCGACTTGTCGTACGTCGTCTGCATCGTCGCCTGCTCATCCGCGGTCAGGTACTTCGCGAGCACCGTGGCGACGAACGAGCCGCCCGAGCCGCCGGACGACGGGGAGTTGTACGCGAACTGACCGGGGTTGGACTTGATCCAGGCGAGGAGGTCGTCGAGGGTCTCCGGCGGGTCCGTCACCTTGCTCGAGTCGTAGGCGAGCAGGACGCTCGAGGCGCGGTACGGGATCGCGCTGTCGCCGCCCTGCTGCTTCGTGGCCTCGGGGACGTCCTTCAGGTTCGGGATCGTGCTGTCGCTGACCGTGCTGAGCAGTCCGGCCTTGCCCGCGGTGCTGACGAAGCCGGCGTCGACCAGGTCGTACGCGACGGACTTGCCGGCCTTGACCGCGGTGGCCAGGTTCGCCTGGGTCTGCGCGTCGTGCTCGCCGTGCAGGTCGATGCTCGTGCTGACGTGGATCTTCGGGTTCGCCTTCTCGAAGGCGGGGATGAGCGACTTGTCCCAGAGGTCCTGGACGTTCGTGTCGCCGCTGATGAACACGGTGAGGTTCGTGGTGCCGCCGCTCGTGTCCGCGGCGTTCGAGGCGTTGGCGCTCTGGACGCAGCCGGACAGTGCGACGGTCGCGGCCGCCGCGATGGCGAGGCCGGCGAGGACTCGGGTCTTCACGTCGATGATCTCCCTGTTCCGTGGGGTGGGGTCGTGCGGGGTGGGGTGGTGCGGGGTGGTGCGGCGCGGGCCGTGTGGGAACGTTCCCGCGCCGAGGTCGAGTGTGGCGCTGCCGGGTGAACGCCGGGTGCCGCGGGCGTCGCCGCCGGGTGAACTCCGGGGGTGCGTGGCCGTCGCAGCGCCTGCTCTGGTGCGAGGTTGATCACCCCGTGCGCCGCAACAACCTCGCACCGAGTGGCGAACTTCGCACGGCGCGCTCAGCGTCGCATCCGAACGCCTGCCCGCCGCAGCTTCGCGCGCAACGTCGCCTCGTCCCAGAGATCAGCCCATCGCAACCGCACGACGTGCCGGACGCCGGGCATGGACCGCAGCCGGTCCTCCCGGTACTTCTCGGCGATGACCACGTCCTCCGCCGAACGCCCGTTCCGCATCGTCGGGTCCCGGTACTTCACCTCGCCGTCGAACTCGACCACGACGCCGGCCGAGGGGAACCAGAAGTCCACCACGATGTCCGGTTGCCCGGACGACCGGAAACGGTGCTGCAGGACGGGCTCCTCCGTGCCGAACTGATCGAACCGGGTGCGCGCGATCGACTCACCCGGCGAGTCCGACGCGGAGTCGGCGAAGTCCACCGCACGGAGCGCGCGACGGCGCCCCTTGGGGCCACGTCGCGCGATCGTGTCGCGCACGGCTGCTCGGGGAAGACCCCGACGGAGCAGGTCGTCAAGCGCCACGACGGCGTCCATGAACGGGAGCGTGAGGGCCACGTCGGCAGCGATCCGAACAGGTCCGCTCAGCTGCAGGCCTTCCGGCGTGCTGATCCGGTTCGGGTCTGGTACCGGGTCGAGGTCGGCGTGGACGACGAAGGAAGCATTCGTGGTCCGCCGATCACTCCCGACCGAGGTCACGTGCACTCGATCGGGCGGCGGCGACACCGTCGGCACACCGAGTACGACCGCCGCCGAGACGTGTGAGACGACCTGGTCGGGTCCGATGCGATCGGCGGACGCACCGACGCGGACCAGGTGCTGTTCCGCTGGCCGGAGGGCTGCCCAAGCGGCAGCGTCGACGAACTTCCCTCGCCCGATGCGGACGAGCTCCTGCGCGTCCGCCCGCCTCCTGATCACCTCGGACTCGGCTGGATGGTGCGCCGAGGTCCGGAGGACGGTGACGGCGGGAAGTGGGGCGAGGGCGATCTGACGGTTCACCCCGACGATGGTGATGGTCGGGGAACGGGAGCCGTCGGGACGGCGGCGGATCTGTGGACAAGACGAGGGCGACGCCCGCCTGTGGAGAGGCCGGAGCCGTCCGGGCTGCGAGACTGTCCGGGTGAACACACGCACCTGGGGTTGGCTCGCAGCCGTCATCGACGTCGTCCTCATCGTCGTCTTCGCGCTCATCGGCCGTTCCTCCCACGGCGAGGGCAACACCGCACTGGGGATCTGGACCACCGTCTACCCGTTCCTGGCGGGCTGGGCGATCGGGTACGTGACGAGTGGAGCCTGGGCCCGCCCGCTGCGCTTCTGGCCGACCGGCGTCGTCGTCTGGATCCTCACGGTGTTCGTCGGCATGGCGATCCGCGTCGCCACGGGTCAGGGCGACGTCGACGGCAACCCGCTGCCGATCTCCTTCGTCATCGTCGCCACGATCGTGCTCGGGGTGTTCCTGCTCGGTTGGCGCGCGATCGCCCGCGGGGTGCTGCGCTTCACCGCGTCGCGGTCCCGGCAGGACGCCGCCGCGACCGAGGCGTGAACGGCAGCCGCGTGAACGGCAGCCGCGGGTCCCAGCCGACCATCCTCGACGTCGCCGCACGAGCAGGCGTCTCGAAGTCGGCGGTGAGCCGTGTCCTCTCCGGCACCGGACGGTTCTCCGACGAGACTCGCGAGCGGGTCGAGCGCGCCGCAGCCGAGCTCGGGTACGTCGCCAACGCCATGGCACGCGGGCTCGTCAGCGGTCGGACGCACACCATCGGGATGCTCGTCCGCGATGCGTCGTCGATGGTCTACACCGCACTGCACGCCGTGATGGAGCGCCGCGCGTCCGAGCTGGGCTACCGCGTCGTCACCACCACGGGTGTCGGCCGTGTCGAGGACGAGAAGTCCGCACTCGCCGCACTCGTGTCGATGCGGGTGGACGGCCTCGTGGTCTGCAGCGGCTTGATGCCGTCGGCCGACATCGCCGAGTTCGCCCCGCGGATCGCCACCGTGGTCGCCGGTCGGCCCGAACTCCACCCGGCACTGTCCAGCGTGTACTGCGACGAGGTGGACGGTGGCGCGACCATCGCCGACGCCGTCGCCGACGCCGGCCACGGCACGGTCGCCGTACTCACCGTCCCGCTCGACAACGCGATCACGCAGCACGCCCGCTCGACGGCGATGGTCGAACGGCTCCGCGCGCGTGGTGTCCGGGTCATCGACATCGACGCCAGCTTCGTGCGACCACCGGACGACCTCGCCGCCGACCTGGTCGACGCGATGCACGAGTCGGACGTGACCGCGGTGATGTGTCCGACGGACCGGCTCATGCTCGACGTGTGCGAGGCGCTCGCCCGCCGCGGTGTCCGGGTCCCGCACGACCTGTCGGTCACCGGGTTCGACGGCGTGTACCCCCTCGCGAGCGACTGGATCGGGTTCACGACGCTCGAGCAGCCGATCGAACGCATCGGCCGCGAGGCGATCGACCTCGTCATCGGCCGGATCGACGACCCGACGCGTGCTGTCGAGCACCGCTCACTCCGGGGCACGGTCGTGCCGGGCCGCACCCTGCTCCCCCGCTGAGTGACGGACCACGCTCGGTGCGAGCTTCGCCGGCTCGTGCGGGGTCAGCTAGTCAAGCACGGTGCGCTCCGGGGTAGACGGTGCCAGCTTCGTGGGCACGTGCGAGGTTCCCGAGTGCTGCACGGTGCGAGCTTCGCCGGCCTGTGCAGCAGTGATGGCTCGGTGCGGCGCCACAAGGGCGCACGGAGCGAGCAACCTCGCACGGATCGCGGGACTCCGCACGGTGCGGGCTTCGCCGCCACCGCCGCCGCCACCGCGCGCCACCGCCACGCGCCGCGCGCCGCCACGGCTAGAACAGCCCGCTGCGCGGACCCTCGTCCGGGCCGTCGAACCCGCGGAACATGTCGGACACGAGCGCCTCGATCTGCGGTTCGACCAGGCGCTCGACCGCCTCGGCGATGCGC
This sequence comes from Curtobacterium sp. VKM Ac-2887, assembly GCF_015350935.1. Lineage (NCBI taxonomy): Bacteria > Bacillati > Actinomycetota > Actinomycetes > Micrococcales > Microbacteriaceae > Curtobacterium > Curtobacterium sp. VKM Ac-2887. The sequence continues at coordinate 42,544 of NZ_JADKSB010000023.1, forward strand.
GGACGGTGGTCGATGAGCGCCAGGCACACCGCCGTCCCGGTCGAGCGAGCGCACTCGTCGGACAGCTCGATCTCGTGCCGGAGCGCCGCCTTCGCCTCGTCCGACAGCGGCTCCCGTGGTGTCTGTTCCCCCGCGCCCGTCCCCGCGAGCTCCCCGAGCGTGAAGAGGAACGGCGAACCCGGCGAGGGCTCGGGATCGACGTCGAGGCCCTGGAACTCGGGCGACAGCCCCTCCGCCGGTTGGTAGCCGGCGTGCCGCTTCCGCGCCGCCGCACGCTCGAGCTCGCGCTGCAGCAGCGGCAGGTTCTTGGCGGTGTAGTCGTCGACGGCGTCCTCGACGATGGTCGAGATCCGGCCGATGAGCGCGTGCTGGACGGCGTGCGGGACGTCCTGCCCGAAGCCGGCGGCACTCGCGATCGGGGACCCGGTGCACTTCCGGCAGATGCGGGTGCGCGGGCGTGCGGTGCCGATCTGCCAGCGCGGCAGCCAGCGCAGCCAGACGTCGACAGCGCTGCGCACGCGTCCGTCGATGCCGTCCATCCCTCAACGATACGGAGCGGAGGCGCGGATCACCCGCTCATTCCGCGCGCCTGCCCAGAACGGCCGGGTTCTCAGGCCTTGGGTTCCGTCACGAAGTCGATGAGCTCCTCGACACGGCCGAGCAGCTGCGGCTCGAGGTCGGCGAAGGTGCGCACCTGCCCGAGGATCCGCTGCCACGCCCGCGCGATGTCGGCCTGCTCGGCGTTCGGCCACCCGAGCGCCTGGCAGATCCCCTTCTTCCACTCGATCGACCGCGGGATCGTCGGCCAGGACTGCAGTCCGACGCGGGCGGGCTTCACGGACTGCCAGACGTCGACGAACGGGTGCCCGACGACGAGCACGTGCGCGCCCCACTTGCCGCGCATCACGGCGTCGGCGAACCGGGACTCCTTCGACCCGGGCACCAGGTGGTCGACGAGCACGCCGACGCGACGGTCTCGCGAGGGCTGGAACTCATCGAGCACCGAAGCCAGGTTGTCGACGCCGGAGAGCTCCTCGACGACGACACCCTCGACGCGCAGGTCGGCACCCCAGACCTTCTCGACGAGCTCGGCGTCGTGCTTGCCCTCGACCATGATCCGGCTCGGCAGGGCCACCCGGGCACGCTGCGACTCCACCGCGAAAGACCCGGACGCGGTGCGGAGGCGACCACCGTCGGACGCCTGCCGCACGGCGGGCGCGGCCCCGGGCCTCCAGTCCGAGTGAACGGAACCCAGCGAACCCGGCGAGCCGGCAGCAGCTGCGGCAGACCGGCCGACCGGCGCCCGCGGGCGGCCCAGTGTGACGAGCTCGCCCTCGAGCAGGAACTGCCCGGTGAAGGGGAACGAGCGGGTGCGGCCCTTCCAGTCCTCGAGCGCGATGTTGCCCGCCTCGAGTCCGACGACGGCACCGGCCCACCCGGAGTCCGGGTCCTCGAGCACCATGTCGCGTTCGAGCGGCACCTGCCGCACCTTCTTCACCCCGCGGGAGCGCCAGTCTCCCGAGAGCACGTCCCCGCCGTACCGGTCGTCGTCCACCCGCACGAGGGTACTGTCGACGTCGGCCCGGACGACGTCGACCGCGCCGACACCCACCATCTCGACGGAAGGCCTCCCGTGCGCGCAGCGATCATCCACGCCCCCAACGACATCCGCGTCGAGGAGCGCGACCGCCCCTCGGTCCTCACCCCGAAGGACGTCGTCGTCAAGGTCGTCGCCGCGTGCGTGTGCGGCTCGGACCTGTGGCCGTACCGCGGCGTCACGAAGACGAAGGAGCCCCGGCCGATCGGGCACGAACTCGTCGGCGAGGTCGTCGCCGTCGGCGACGCGGTCACCGACCTGCACGAGGGCGACTTCGTCATCTCCCCCTTCACGATGAACGAGGGCACCTGCCAGGCCTGCCGCCACGGGATGACCAGCGGCTGCGACCACCTGTCCGGCTTCGGCGGGAAGGACGCGTACGGCGACCCGGTCGGCGGCGCGCAGGCCGAGTACGTCCGCATCCCGGACGCGTCCGCGACGCTGGTGGCGGTGCCCGGCCCCGTCGACCCGGCACTCGTGCCGTCGCTGCTGACCCTGTCCGACGTCTTCTCCACCGGGCACCACGCCGCGGTGTCGGCGGCGGTCGGTCCGGGCAAGACGGTCGTGGTGGTCGGCGACGGCGCGGTCGGCCTGTCCGCCGTGCTCGCGTCGAAGCGACTCGGCGCCGAGCGCATCATCGCCATGAGCCGGCACGCCGATCGCCAGGCGCTGGCACGCGAGTTCGGCGCGACGGACATCGTGTCCGAGCGCGGCGAGGAGGGCGTCGCGGCGATCCGCGAGCTGCTCGGCGGCGACCTCGCCGACTGCGCGGTGGAGGCCGTGGGCACCGAGGAGAGCATGGACCAGGCGCTGCACTCGGTGCGCGCGGGCGGCAACCTCGGCTTCGTCGGGGTCCCGCACGGCGTGCCGACGATCGGTACGCGCTACCTCTTCGACACGAACATCACCGTCGCGGGCGGGATGGCGCCGGCACGGAAGTACATCCCGGAGCTGCTGCCCGACGTGCTGTCCGGAGCGATCGACCCCGGGCGCGTGTTCGACCTGGAGCTGCCGCTCGACGAGGCCGCCGAGGCGTACCGGGCGATGGACGAGCGCCGGGCGATCAAGGTGCTGCTGCGGCCGTAGGCGCCGGTCGCTCGCCCGCGCCCGGTCGGCGTCCGGCGCGCCTGGGTCGGGGCGGCACGTTTCGCGCAGCAGAACGCGTGTTTCGAATCGGTAAACAAACCTTTCAGTAAAGAAGGTTGTCCGTTACAGTCCTCGACATGACCACACGAGGACGCACCCCCGGCCAGCCCGGTCTGCTGCGCGTCCTGAACGACCGTGCGGCCCTCGAGCTGCTGCTCGACGACGGCCCGCTCACCCGCAACGAGATCGCGCAGCGCACCGGGCTCAGCAAGCCCACCGCCGCCGAGATCATCCGCCGGCTCGAATCGGCTGCGCTCATCCGCCAGGCCGGCACGGACACCCAGGCCGGGCGTCGCGGGCCGAGCGCCGTCGTGTACGAAGCGATCACCGACCGCGACCTCGGTGTCGCGGTGGACGTCCAGCTCGTCGACGTCCGGTCGACCGTGGTGGACGCCGCCGGTCGCACGTTCCCGGTCGCCACGCACCGGATGTCCGAGGCCGAGGTGCGCTCCCCCGGCGCCGACATCGTCGCCGCAGCGATCTCCCGCGCAGCCGCCGCGGCCGGTGTCGACCCCGAGCTCGTCACCGCCGTCGCGGTGGGTGTGCAGGCGAGTGTCGACCACGCCACCGACACCCTCATCTTCACCGACGGACTGCCCGGCTGGCCTCGTGAGCAGGTCAGCGCGACCCTCTCCGCCGAGCTCGGGGTCCACGTCGTCGTCGAGAACGACGCCAACCTCGCCGCCATCGCCGAACGCAACATGGGCGCCGGTCGGGCTCCCGGGTCCTTCGCGCTCTTCTGGATGGCCGAGGGCCTCGGCATGGCCCTCGACCTGCACGGTCACCTGCACACCGGCGCCTCCGGTGCCGCGGGGGAGATCGGCTACCTCAGCGTGCCCGCCGACGCACGCTCCATCGACCCGACGGCCACGATCGTCGCGGACCTCATCTCCGAGTCCGCGATCATCGCCCTGGCCGCCGAGCACGGGATCACGGCACCGGACGGCACCGCAGCCGACTGGCGCCAGGTGCTCCCGCAACTGCCCGGCCTGCCCGAGCAGCACCCCTTCACCGTCGCCCTCGGCGAGCGCGTCGGGCACAACGTGCTCCCCGCCCTCGCCGTGGCCGATCCCGAGACGGTCGTCCTGCACGGCCCGACCGGGATCGCCGGTGGCCCCGCCCTGGCCGCCGCCGTGACCGCCTGGCTCCGGACCCGCTCGCGCTGGTCCACCGCCGTGGTCGCGCCCGGCGTCCCCGACACCCCTGTCCTGCACGGTGCGCGGCACGTCCTCATCGACGTCGTCCGCACCGCGCTCGCGGACCGGCTCGAGCGCATCAGTGACGATGCCCCGACGCCGGACCCCGTCGAGCGCCCCTGAACGTTCCACCCGCACCACTCGAGGCACCATTACCCAGCCCTGTCACAGGGCTCTTCGTCGCGCCCGGAAACGGACGGCGACGGAGCGAGACCAGAGAGCGAGTACCGCCTTGTCCCTCCCCGAACCGAACGTCCCG
>NZ_JADKSB010000024.1:0-43723 GCF_015350935.1 Curtobacterium sp. VKM Ac-2887
GAACTCCTCCGGATAGGGCTTGGCCATGATCGACATCCTTCCACCGAGGACCAAGTCCTCAGAGGTCAGGAGTCAACCCAACCTGCAGCAGTCCCGGTTGTACCAACGTTGCCCGAACTTCACGAGCCCGGTGGCGATGTCATCGATGCCGGCCTTGAACGTGAACGGGTTGGAGGGGAGTCCGTCGCCGCCGCCGTCGTAGCTGACGGTTTCGGTACCGTACGGGTCGTAGGAGTGGGAGAACGCGGCTGCGTCGTCGACGAGGAGCGCGAACGGGTTCCCGGTCCCGTCGTAGGCGTACAAGCCGGTGACGTAGGACGGGGTTGCCAGGGCGATGGGTTGCCCGGTCTTGGCGTCGTTGACGATGTTCGACCGCTGCCCGTTCCGGGTGGAGGTGACCAGCGTCGGATTCCCGTTCTGGTCCGCGCTGCCGTACATGTACGTGCGGGTGGTTCCGCCGGCGGTGGACAGGGACAGCAGCGACTTCTGGTCAGCGCCGGCGTACCTGTACGTCGTCGTCTGGGATCCGTTGTGCACGGCGGAGGTCATCTGCTCGGCGGCGTTGTAGGTGAACGTGTACTCGGGTGCTGCGGTCTCGTGACATCAGCTGGCCGAGGACTTCATCGGGACGGTACCCGCGAGCAGATCGAGCACGCCGACCGGGAACACCGGCGCGTCCGTCTCGACGGGCACCCAGCGCACCGGGCTGCCCTCGTCCAGCACCACGAGTTCGGCGTCGAGCGGCACTTCGTCCAGATCGGCCGACCGGACGGCGAACACGTGGACGTACTCGTGCCCGGGCTGCCCCTCGTACTCGAACAGGTTCTCGAGGACGCCGAGCAGCCGGACCTCGTCGAGTGCGACGTCGAGCTCCTCGCGGAACTCGCGACGGAGCGCCTGGACGGCGGTCTCCCCAAACTCGATGCCGCCGCCGACCGCGCGGTGGAAGCGCAGGCCGCGCGTCTGGTCGAACGACTCGGACAGCAGCACGTGGCCGTCCTTGGTCGGCAGCCCGACCGAGATGTTCCGGATGCTCCCCATCACGCCACTCTGCCACCGGCGCGGGTTCGGTCGGTTCAGACCGTGCAACACATCCGCTCCATCGTCACCCTCGCGGTCGTCTTCCTCGGTCTGGGCTTCCTGCTCACAGCCGGTGGTTCGGTCTGGACGATCCTCACCCCGGACGGCACCGGCGTGAACTTCGCCGCGGGGTTCATGTACATGGGCGGCATGGTCGTCGGTATCGCCGGGATCGCACTCGGGGTCGCCGCGCTCGTGGCCGTCGCCCGGGCGGCGAAGCGCTTCGGCCGCTAACCGGCGAGCGCCTCGGCAGCAGCACCCCACCCGGTGGGGTCGTCCCCCGGCGGGATGAACAGCATCGTGTTCCAGAGCACCAGGACGTCCCACCACACGAGCTCGTCGGCAGTGAGCGCGCTCACCGAGCGGTAGCCGTCGAGCAGCTGCCGATGGACGGCTTCGGGGACCGGCCCCCATTCGTGGAAGAGCGTCCCGAGCAGGACGGCCGACCGCGCCAGTTCGACGATGCGGTGGTCGCGGCGCAGGTCCTCGAAGTCGATGACGGCGACAACGTCCGCGTCAGCGCACAGGACGTTCGCCGCCCGGTAGTCCCCGTGCACGATCTGGACCGGCAGGTCGTCGGACGGCGCGGCCGTCAGCAACCGTCGCAGCTCCACCCGGGCACGGTCCGGCACGTGCGTCGTCGCACCGTCGAGCCAGTCCTCGACCTGCTGCAGGAGCGGGGCCGGCGGCGGGCGCACACCGGCTGCGCGCTCCCGATCGGGGCTGTCGCGCAGGGCGTCGTGGAAGCGGGCGAGCGTCGCACCGGCGGCGCGGACCTGTGCCGGTTCACGGACGTCCAGCAGTGTTCCGTCGATGACGCGCTGGAGCCCCATCGAGACCCCGTCGTCCTCGACCTGCACCCGTCCGTCGGGCGTCGGCACCGGGGCGGAAACGGGCAGGCCGCGCTCCGCGAGCCACGTCGTGAGGTCCGCCGCGAACGCCAAGCGCTCGAACCCCTCCGGTGCGATGGACCACTTCAGGAGCATCCGGCCGTCAGCGGTCGACACCCAGGCGAGCGCGTTGTGGTCACTCATCACGATGCGCTCGCACACGACGACGTGCACGTTCCACCACCGGTCGAGCGTCCGGATGACCCAGTCCTCGGCAGCGGCGACGTCCGTGAACCCGAAGCGGCTCCGCAGCACCTGGGCGGGATCGGCACGTTCCCAGAGCATCTCGAGGGTCATCGCTCCACCCTCGCAGGTCGCGCTACCATCCGGTACCGGTCCACCCACGGAAGCGAGCCGCCATGACCTCCCAGAGCACGAGGGTCCTGCACGTGATGTGCACGGTGTTCCTGTTGGGCGCCTTCCTGTCGGTCGGGATCGGTGGGTGGTCGCTCGCGAACGACACCGGGGGCGGTGCGAACATCGGCGGCGGCATCCTGATGCTGTTCGGTTACCTGCTCGGCCTGATCGGGATCGCGCTCGGGGTCGCCACACTCGTCGTCGACACCGTGTCGCGGCGACGGTCACGCACGCGCAGCTGACGCCTCAGCGGCGGCGAGCGCGGAGCCGCTGCACGCCCACCCATCCGGCGACCGCGAAGCAGCCGAGCGCGAGGACGTACGAGACGAGCAGGTCGGCCCACGTGCGCGGGTTGATCGATCCGTCGGGCAACCGCTCCTGGAGTTGGAACGACGTCGGGAACAGCCAGTACGACGTCGCGTAGACGGTCAGCGCCAGTCCGACGACGACCGAGCCGACGATGATCCACCGAGCAGCGCGCGCTCCGACGGTCACGCGGACGCCCCCTTCACGGATCGTCGCGACGCCGACCGCGGTGGGTTCGCTCGCAGGTGTTCGCTGATGCGTCCGAGGATCCGGCCGAGGTCGGTCGCGTCGTCGTCCGTGATCGGTGCGAACAGGAGTTCGTGCACGGTGCCGATGTGGCCGGGGAACACCTCGGCAAGGACCTCGCGCCCCGCGTCGGTGATCGCGACGACGGTGCTGCGCTCGTCGTCCGGCGACGGGGACCTCGTGACGAGCCCGCGCTGTTCGAGCAGTTGCGCCTGGTAGGTCAGCCCGCTGCGGCTGTACACGACACCGTCGGCCAGGTCCGTCATGCGCAGGTGCCCCTCCGGAGCGTCACCCAAGCGCGCCAGGAGCTGGAACTGCACGGTGCTCAACCCGCCGACGTCGCGGAGCTGCTTCTCGACCGCGGGGCGCAGGAGTGCACTCACCTCGGTCAGCGCGAAGTAGGCGCCGAGCTGTGTCGGGGTCAGTGCGGTGGGGGTGTCGCTCATGCAGCCATCCTACCTGTTGCTTCGAGTTCGAAGCAGTGCTAACGTCTCCGACAAGCGCTTCGAATTCGAAGCAACTACGAGAGGGCAGCATCATGAAGGCAGTGCAGTTCCACGAAGTCGGCGGGCCCGAGGTCCTCCAGTACGGCGAGGTCGAGCAGCCGACCCCGGCAGCGGGTCAGGTGCGGCTCCGCGTCGCGGCGTCCGCGTACAACGCCGCAGACAACGGCATGCGGGCCGGCTTCCTGCCGATCCCGATCCAGCTGCCGCACGTCCCCGGCTACGACGTCTCCGGCACGGTCGACGCGATCGGCGAGGGGGTGACCGGGTTGACCGTGGGCGACGCGGTCATCGCGTTCCTGCCGATGGACCGCGACGGCGGGGCAGCCGAGTACGTCATCGCACCGGCGGACGCCGTGGTCGCAGCGCCGACGAGCATCCCACTGGCCGACGCGGCCGCGCTGCCGTCCGTCGCGCTGACCGCCTGGCAGGCCCTGTTCGACGACGGCCGGCTCACCGCCGGACAGCGGCTGCTCGTCGTGGGTGCCGGCGGGGTCGTCGGCAAGTACGCCGTCCAGCTCGCCAAGCGCGCCGGAGCACACGTCATCGCGACCGCCAGCCCCCGCAGTGCTGATGCCGTGCGCGCGGCCGGTGCCGACCAGGTCATCGACCACACCGACGTCGACCTGCTCGACGCCCTCGACGGTCAGGTCGACGTGCTGCTCAACCTGGCGCCGATCGAGCCCGAGCAGTTCGCGGCGGACGTCGCAGCGGTCCGCGACGGCGGGGTCGTCGTGAGCACCACGGCGTTCATGGCCACCCCGGGTGACGAGTCCCGAGACGTGCGCGCAGCGACCGTGTTCGTCCTGCCGAACCGCGAACGCCTGACGGAGCTCGTCGCGTTGGTCGACGACGGTGCACTGACGGTCGAGGTCACGCGGCGCATCCCGCTCGCCGAGCTCCCCGCACTGCACGCCGAGGGCGCAGCCGGGAGGATCGCCGGCAAGGTCATCGTTCTGCCCTGACCCGGATCACCGGATCACCGGAGCGACCAGTGTGACGGGCGGTCCAGGTCGTCGGGCAGCACCGTGGATGCGTCACCCTGGGCGGCGTTCACCTGCGGCTGGGTGAGGAACAGCGCGTTCGACAGGTCCGCTCCCCCGAGCCGGGCATCGCGCAGGTCCGCCCCGAGCAGGTCCACGCCAGACAGGTCGCCTCCCCGCAGGTCCGCGGCGATCAGGACCGCACCGCGCAGATCGGCGCCGACCCGGACGCGAGATCGCAGGTCGCGGCCGGCCAGGTCAGCCGACGGGTGCAGGTCACCGACCGCCTCACCGGCGGCGGGGTACCCAGCTCGAGCCTCGGCGCTGACGTCGATCAGGACGGAACGAACGTCGAACCGGAGCGACTCGACGTCCACCGCGATGACGTCGGCCAGCTCGCCGTCGAGGACCTGCTGAATGCGGCGCCCGAGCACGGTCGGTGCTTCCGCAGACCCCAGAACGGTCGATCGGGACACCGCCTCGGCCAGGTACCAGAGCATCTCGTGGAGCTGCCGGGCGACGGCGAAGGCCCGGAACATCTCGGGCTTCGAGTCGGGTTCGTCGACCCAGCTCGTGCCGTCGAACAGGACCTGCGAGACGTACTGGCCGGCCCCGAAGCAGTCGAAGGTGGTGCATCCGGTGAACCCCCGTGGACGGAGGGCCTGGTGGATCGTGCAGGAGAAGTCGTCGGCCAGGTTGCGGCACGGAGTCCCTGCGGCCTTGTCGATCGGGAAGTCGCTGGACCGCTGGAACCCGAAGGCGGTGCAGCAGAGCGCGAAGCAGTCACCGCACGAAGCGCGGAGGGCCGAGCGTTCGGCGGGAGAAGAGGGAGGAGGAAAAGAAGAAGAAGACGATGACATGGACGAACGGTCTCTCTGGAGTGGTCTCGACAGGGCGCCGGGGCGCTGGGGAACTCCGTCGGGAGTCCCCGTTCCGGGCGCACGAGACCACCGCCCCTCGTCCGAGGAGCGAACCGGTGCCGCTGGGTGTGCGGGAGGACGTGTCACTGTCCGCCAGCGTAGCTCCGCACGATGTCGGCCGGCGTGATCACCCGGTCTCACCCGTGGCCCAGAAGTAGGTCAGCGGGGAGCCGTTGACCAGGTGGTCGCCGATCACCCGTTGCTGGAACACCACCGGGTTGTGCGACGACAGGGTCCGCGCGTTCCGCCAGTGCCGGTCGAGGGAACGGTCACGGTCGGTGGCGCTGGCCCCGCCGACCTCGAAGAGCGTGGTCGCCGCCCGGAGCACGATCTCGACCACCACTCCCTGGAGGGCGATCGTCCGGAGTTCGGCCGCATCGATCAGCGCGTCGGCTCCGTCATCACCGGACTCGATCGCGCCGTGCGCAGCGTCGATGGCCGCGGCGGCGTCCAGGACGAGGGCCTCGGCGGCGATCGCGTCCGATGCGATGCGGCCGACGACGGACTGCACGAGCGGGTCCGTGGCCGCGGTCGCCCCGACTCCGTGCTGGTAGTGCCGGGTCCGTGACCGTACGAACGATGCGGCGTCGCGGGCGGCCGCGGCGCCGACCCCGGCGAGCGACGCCAGCAGCACGGTCTGCAGGAACGCCGGCAGCACGGTTCGCCGCTCCGCACGCTCGGGTCGGAGTTGCCAGAGCTCCACGCGGACGCCGTCGAACCTCGTCGTGCCGCTGCCGGTCAGCCGCTGCCCGAAGCCGTTCCAGTCGTCGCGGACCTCCACACCGGGGTCGTCGACCCGCACGGTGACCCCGACGGTGTGCCCGTCCGGTGTGCGCGCGGAGACGGTCGTCCAGTCGGCGAAGATCGTGCCGGTGCTGTAGTGCTTCTCACCGTGCAGGCGCCAGCCGTCGCCGTCGGGCACGATGTGCGTCGACAGGGATCCGACCGCGGCGGTCGAGCGCTCGTGGCTGGCGTTGCCGAAGACCTCGCCCGCGGCGATGCGGGTGAACCACTCGTCACGGCGGACGACGTCGGGTTCGAGCAGCAGTTCCTCGACGAACGCGAAGTGCGCGCGGAGGAGCTGCGGGATGTTCGAGTCGGCCTCCGCGAGACGGATGAGCAGCGCGAAGAGGTCGGTCGCCGACGCACCCGCGCCGCCGGAGGACGTCGGCACCGTCACGGCTGTGAAGCCCGAATCCGCCAGCCACCTGACCGCTTCGTGCGGCAGGGAACGGCTCTGCTCGCGCTCCACCGCCCCGGCCGCGATCCGCTCGAACACCGGCGCGAAGCGCTCCAGCAGGGAGGTGCGGGTGGGCAGTGTCGTGGTGGTCATGATTCCTCCTGGAACTTCCGGTGGGCGCTGACGCCCGGGATCGCGTCGAGCAGCCCCTGCGTGTACGGGTCGCGCGGCGAGCGGAACACCTGGTCGGCCGTTCCCTCCTCGACGACACGACCGTCGCGCAGCACGAGCACGCGATCGCTGACGTGGTGGATCACACCGAGGTCGTGCGAGATGAAGAGCGCAGCGGTTCCGTATTCCTGCTGGATGTCGGCGAGCAGGTCGAGCACCTGCGCCTGGACGGACACGTCGAGCGCGCTGACGGCCTCGTCGAGGACGAGCACGTCTGGATCGGTGGCGAGCGCGCGGGCGATGGCGACGCGCTGTCGCTGCCCGCCGGACAGCGTCGACGGGTGCCGGCGTGCGATGGACGGGTCGAGTCCGACGCCGGTGAGCAGCTCCTCCGTGCGAGCGGTGTCGGAACGACCGTCCTCGGGTTCGCCACGGGCGGCTCGCGCCCCGGTGAGCGCCGAACGGATCAGCTCACCCACGCTGCGGCGCGGGTCGAACGACGACAGGGGGTCCTGCGACACCGTTGCGATCCGCGGTCGATCACCGCGACGAGCACGCTCCGACAGTGCCGACCAGGGCCGTCCCTCCAACGTGACGGAGCCCGAGGACGGCGCGGTCAGCGCGAGGGCGATGGCAGCCGTCGTGGACTTCCCGGAGCCGGACTCCCCCACGATCCCGAGCGTCTCCCCTGCGCGCAGGTCGAACGACACGTCGTCGACCACGGTCCGGACGACCCGGTCGGGGCCGCGGTAGCGCTTGCTGACGTGCGAGACGGAGAGCACCACCGATCCGGCGACGGGCACCGGCCGCGAGGCCGGCCGCGGCGCGAGGGTGGCACGGGGAGCGTCGGACAACCGTGTGCCCGGCGCGTGCGCTGCGGGGATCGCCGAGAGCAGCCGCTTCGTGTACGGGTCCTTCGGGTCTCCGAGGACGGCGCCGACCGGCCCCTGCTCGACGACGACACCGTGCTGCATCACCACGACGTCGTCCGCGAGTCGTTCGACGACGCCGAGGTCGTGGCTGATGAGCACGAGCCCGGTCCCGCCTGCACGGAGCTCGTCGAGGAGAGCGAGGATCTGCGCCTGCACGGTGGTGTCGAGCGCCGTCGTCGGCTCGTCGGCGATGAGCACCGCGGGGTCGAGGGCGATCGCCGCGGCGATGAGCGCGCGCTGCCGGAGCCCGCCGGACAGTTCCGAGGGCAGCTGCCGCGCACGCAACGACGGCGACGGGATCCCGACGCGCTCGAGCAGCGAGAGCACCTGCCGTTCGCGCTCCGCCCGCGGTCCGACGCCGTGCACCCGGAGCGCGTCGGCGACGGACGCCCCGACCTTCCGGAGCGGATCGAGCGAGACGAGGGCGTCCTGCAGCACGTACCCGGCCTCCTTCCCGCGCACCTTCCGCCACGAGGCGTCGGACAGGTCGCGCAGGTCGCGTCCGCCGAGCGACAGCGTCGAGGCCGTGGTCGTCGACGTCGGACCGTTCAGCCCGAGCAGCGACCGGGCCGTGACGCTCTTGCCGGAGCCGGATTCACCGACGATCGCCACGCAGCGTCCGGCCTCGAGCGTGAAGGAGACGTCCTGCACGACGGTGCGGCCGCCGAAGGCGACGGAGAGACCTCGGACGTCGACGACGGGATCGTCGCCACCACGGAACGGGACGGACGCCGTGGCGGACGTGAGCTGCGATGCGGTGGTCACCGGGGGCCTCCAGGCTGGGTCAGGGTCTGCAGGGCGCGACCGACGGCGGTCAGTGACAGCGCGAGCAGGACGATCACGACGCCCGGCCAGAAGTCGAGCCACCACGCCTGCTGCAGGTAGTTCCGGCCGGCGTTGAGCATCGCGCCCCACTCCGGGGCGGGCGGCTGCACGCCCATGCCGAGGAACCCGAGCGCGGACGCCCAGACGATCGCCTGCCCGATGCCGAGCGTGACGAGCACGGTGAGCGGCCGGAAGGCATTGGGCAGCAGCGTCCGGAACAGCACGTGCGCCGAGGAGTGCCCGAGCGCGCGTTCGGCCTGCACGTACGCGGCCCCGCGGACCGCGAGCACCTGCCCACGCACCATCCGGGCGTACCCCGGGATCGTCGCGATGCCGACGGCCAGGATCTGTGTCCCGGCACTCGACCCGAAGACGGCGATCAGGATGAGCGCGAGCAGGATGCCCGGGAACGCGTAGAGCACCTCGATGACACGCGTCACCACGGCGTCGACCGCTCGGCCGCCGAGTCCGCCGAGGACGCCGAGGAGGACGGCCCCGGCGAGGCCGAGCGCGGTCGCGCCGACCCCGATCAGGACCGACTGGCCGGCCCCGTGCACGACACGCGAGTAGACGTCCCGGCCGGACTGGTCGGTCCCGAAGACGTGCTGCGCACTGGGTGCGTCGAAGCTCTTGCCCAGGTCGATGGCGAGTGGGTCCTGTGGTGCGAGCAGGGACGGCCAGAGGGCCGCCGTCGCGACGAGCGCGATGAAGGCGGCGGCCACCCAGAACGAGACGCGGCGCAACGGGTGGGAGGCTCGACGCACCGTGCGGACACCGGCCTCGGCCGGTGCCGGGTCTGGTTGCAGGGCACGGGGTTCGCTGGGTGCGATCGTTGCGGTGGTCATGCTGCGGCTCCGCTCGTGTGGCGCAGTCTCGGGTCCACCAGGACGTACGCGATGTCGGTCAGGATGTTCGCCACGACGTAGACGAGTGCCACGACGAAGGTGATGCCGATGACGAGCGGCAGGTCCTGCGCGCTCACGGCCGTGACCAGGACCTGCCCGATGCCCTGGCGGGCGAAGACGACCTCGGCGATGACGGCTCCCGAGACCAACGATCCGAGCCCCCAGCCGGACAGCGTGACTCCGGGGAGCGCCGCGTGCCGGAGTACGTACTTCCCGCGGATCGCACGGTCGGACAGACCACGGCTGCGGGCGGAGAGGACGAACGGCTGCTGCTGCTTGTCCTCGAACTCGTCGCGGGTGACCTGCCCGAGGAACCCGGCGAGCGGGATGGCCAGGGTCAGCGCCGGCAGGACGATGCCGAGCACGCCCGACCCGATGACCGGGAACCAGTGCAGCTGGACCGCGAAGACCAGCAGCAGCACGAGGCCGAGCCAGAACTGCGGGAGTCCGGCCGCGACCGTCTCGACGACCGAGCCGAGGCGTCCGACCATTCCGGGACGTCCGGCAGTGACGAGCGTCGAGGCGATGGAGAGCAACCATGCGATGACGAGCGCGGACACCGTCAGCGCCAGGGTCGGACCGATCTGTCCCGCGACGACGGTCGTGACGGACTGCTTCAGTGTGTAGGACTCCCCGAAGTCGAGCCGGAACAGCCCGCCGAGGAAGTCGCCGTACTGCACGATGAGCGGCCGGTCGAAACCGTACTGCTCCGTGACGGCGGCGACGGCTTCCTTCGTGGGGTGAGCGGCGGCACCACCGAGGATCGCGACCGCCGGGTCACCGGGCACCGCGTGTTCGAGGAAGAACACGATGGTGCCGACGGCGAGGAGCAGGACCACCGCCTCGACGAGGCGCCGTGTGACTCGGACGACCATCACTTGCCTCCGTCGATCAAGTAGGCGTCGGAGAGGACGGGCTCGCCCTCACTCGGCTCGATCCACACGCCGCTGACGCGCTCGGAGATCCCGAGGCGGGTCTGGATCGGGTAGAGCGGCAGCGACCAGGCCTTGGACGACAGCAGTGCCTGCGCCTTCGAGTACGCGGTCGCCTGCTTCGCCGGGTCGGTCGTCGCCGTGCCCTCGATGAGCAGCCGGTCGAGTTCGTCGTCGTAGGCGAAGGCCGAGTTCTGCCCGTTGTCGACGTCGTAGGTCGCCTTCGAGTACTTGATGTACATGACGTGCGGGGTCGGGCTGTTCCAGTAGTTCCCGAGCAGGTCGTAGGCCTTCGGGTCGCCCCACACGGCGTTCATCGAGGAGGAGTCGAGCGCCTGCAGCACGACCTTGATCCCGACGCGTTTCTCCATCGCCTGGATGTCCTGCAGGATCGTGACGTCCGCCGGTGGGGTCTCGGCGGAGTCCGCGTTGTACGGCAGCTTCACCGTGAGCGTCCGTCCGTCCTTCGTCCGGTAGCCGTCGGCGTCACGGCCGTTCCAGCCAGCGTCGTCGAGGAGTTCCTTCGCCGCTGCCGGGTCGTACGGGAAGGGCTCGTGGTGCGCGGCGTCGTAGTGCGGTGTGCCCGAGGAGACGTTGTTGCCCTCGTACGGGAACACGCCGTTGTAGGCGCTCTCGACGGCCTCCTTCGCGTCCGAGGCGTGCACGAACGCCTTGCGGACGCGGATGTCGCTGAAGACCGCGCTCTGCGTGTTGATGTCCAGGCTGAACGGCGATCCCGAGTGCACGAACGACTGCAGCTCGATCGACGGATCCGACTTCGCCAGGCCCTCGCTCTCCGGCGGCACGTTGAAGATGACGTCCGCCTCGCCCGAGCTGAGTGCGCCGTACCGGGTGGTGTTGTCCTTCAGGAACTTCCACGTGATACCGTCCAGGTACGCGGGGCCCTGGTGCTTCGCGTCGTCCGGCGCGCTGTTGTACGTGTCGTTCCGGACCAGTTCGACGTCCCGCTCGTGGTTCCACTTCGTGACCTCGAACGGCCCGGTACCGACCGGCGACTCGCAGTTCGCGGCGAGTCCCCGTGCCATGGCCTTCGGCGACTCCATGCCGAAGAACGCCTGCGACAGCGCGGCGAGGAGCGGGGAGTACGGCCGCTTCAGGGAGACCCGGACGACGTGGTCACTGATCGCGGTGGCCTTGTCGAAGTACCCCGTCAAGTACAGCAGATCGGTCGAGGACTGCGTCGCCGGGTCGAGGATCTGCGTGAAGTTGTCCACCACGGCCTGGGCGTCGAACGGGGTGCCGTCGGTGAACCGCACGCCCTGCTTCAGTGTGAAGTCGTACTGCTTGCCGTCGTCCGAGATCGTCCAACTGGACGCGAGCCACGGCTGCACGCTGCCGTCCTCCTGCAGCGACACGAGCGAGTCCAGGTACTGCCTGGCGATGTACGTCTGCGGCATGTCCCCGGAGTTGTGCGGGTCGAGGCAGGTCGGTTCGCGGTCGGTGGCGTACACGAGCGTGCCGCCGCGGACCGGGCCCCGGTCGCGGCCCGCGCCGGTCGACCCGTCGGCGCAGCCCGCGACCAGCGTCACGACGGCGACCACCGAGGCCGCGACCACGAACGGTCGGAGTGAGAGACGAACCATGGGGAAGGACGGTACGGCCGGGGTCCGTCGGCCGCGAGCGCCGGGCAACACTCCGCAACGGACGGACATCCGGCGTCACACCTGGTCCGCTCTGTGCCGTCGGATGACGTCGCCACGCACGTAGCACTCCGTCACGAACACCGGGGATCCGGCGTCGGTTCCTACGCTCGGGGGATGCCGAAACGCCTGCTGCTCAACGTGTTCGAGATGAACTGCGTCGGCCACATCACCCACGGGTTGTGGCGCCTGCCCGGCAACAACCGGCAGCGCTACACGGACATCCGGTACTGGACCGAGCTGGCGCGCACCGCCGAGGCCGGGCAGTTCGACGCGGTGTTCATCGCCGACGTCCTCGGGGCCTACGACGTGTACGGCGGTTCCGCTGCACCGGCGCTGCGCGAGGGGTTGCAGATCCCGAACAACGACCCGATGCTCGTGGTCCCGGCGATGGCGGCCGTGACGGAGCACCTCGGCTTCGGCATCACCTTCTCGACCAGCTACGAGCCACCGTTCGCGTTCGCGCGACGGATGTCGACGCTCGATCACCTGACGAACGGCCGCGTCGGCTGGAACGTCGTCACGAGCTACCTCCCGAACGCGGCCAGCAACTTCGGCCTGGCGACCGAGATCCCGCACGACACCCGGTACGAGATCGCTGACGAGTACCTCGAGGTGCTGTACCAGCTGTGGGAGGGCTCCTGGGAGGACGGCGCCGTCCTGCGGGACGCCGAACGCGGGATCTACACCGACCCCGCGAAGGTCCACCGGATCGACCACGTCGGTGAGCACTTCCGGGTCGCCGGCCCGCACCTGTCCGAGCCGTCGCCGCAGCGCACCCCGACCCTGTTCCTGGCGACCGGTTCGCCGGCCGGCATCGCCCGAGCGGGCCGGCACGCCGAGGTCGTCTTCACCGGCGGGCACGGCGTCGAGCGCACCGCTGACGCCGTCCGGGCCGCCGCCGAGTCGGCGGGCCGTGACCGTGACGACGTCAAGTTCGTGACGCAGGCCGCCGTGATCACCGCGCCGACGCAGCGCGACGTCGACGACAAGGTCGCCCAGTACCGCGCGTTCCAGAGCGAGGAAGGCCCCCTCATCCACGGGAGCGTGCCCTTCGACGCCCTCGCGCACCCGCGCACCCGCTCCGTCCGGGACGCACTCGATGCCGAAGGGGTGGAGGGCGGCGAGCGGCTGGTCGGCCGCGTTGCCCTGGACCAGACCGTGGGAGAGCTCCTGGACCGGGTGAACGAGGCCTGGCACGGCGCCTTCTGGGCCGCCGGTGTCCCCGAGGCCGTCACCGAACAGATCGAAGGCTGGCTGGACGACGACGGGATCGACGGCATCAACCTGCGGCAGTACCACTCGTTCGACACCGTGCGCGACTTCGCGACCCACGTCACCCCACTGCTGCGGGAACGCGGCCGACTGCCCGAGCGGTACACCGACGGTGAGACGCTTCGCCAGCGCGTTCAGGGCGGCGGGCCGGCACGACTGCCGAGCCGCCACCCTGCGGCACGGCACCGCCGCGGAGTCGACGCCCGAGCCTGATCGCCGGGCGCATCGGCGTCCCGCCCGTCCGCAGTCCCGACGCGTACGGTGCACCTGTGACCAGAACCCACCCGGCAAGACCGCACCGCCTCGTGCTGATCGCCGCCGCCGTCGTGCTGGTGATCGGCATCGTGCTCCTGTTCACACCGTGGGACGGCTTGATCCCCGTGCTCGCCTGGGTGCTGATCGTCGCGTCCATCGCCCTCGGCGCGATCACCCTGTTCTTCGCGAGGGCCCCGCGCAGCTAGGACCGCGGCACGAGACCGTGCTCGTAGGCGAAGATCACCGCATGCACCCGGTCGCGCAGGCCCAGTTTGCCGAGCACCCGCCCGACGTGGGTCTTGACCGTGGACTCGCTCGTCACCAGGTGTGCGGCGATCTCGGGGTTCGACAACCCGCGGGCCATCGCGAGCAGCACCTCGCGCTCCCGCGGGGTCAGGGGCTCCAGCGGGTCCGGACCCGCTGGCCGGTCGTCCGGCAGCACGGAGCCGAAGAGCTCGAGCATCCGCTGCGTCACCCGCGGTGAGACCGCGGCCTCGCCCGCTGCCACGGACCGGACGGCGTCGAGGAGCTGCGCGGCACTGACGTCCTTGAGCAGGAACCCGCTCGCCCCGGCACGCAGGCCACCGAACGCGTACTCGTCCAGGTCGAAGGTCGTCAGCACGAGCACCCGGGTCTCGGGGACCTGCTCGACGATCGCGGCCGTCGCCGTGACGCCGTCGACGTGGGGCATCCGGACGTCCATCAGCACGACGTCCGGACGCAGGGCACGCACGAGCCGAACACCCGCACCGCCGTCGCCGGCCTCACCGACGACCTCGATGTCGGACTGTGCCTCGAGCAGCAGTCGGAACCCCGTCCGGATGAGCTGCTGGTCGTCGACGATCGCCACGCGGATCACCGGTCCTCCGTCCTGACCGGGATCGTCGCCCGGATCTGCCAACCATCGGTGCCGTCGCGGGAGCCCGCGCGCACCTGCCCACCCAGCGCACGGATGCGCTCGTCGATCCCGATGAGCCCTCGACCCGACCCCGCTGGGGCGTGGGCCGATCCGCCCGGCCGAGTCGGGCCTCCTGTCCGTCCGTCGTCGGTGACGACCACGGTGACCTCGGTGGCGGACGCGGCCACGCGGACGTCGACCGATCGGACGTGCTGCGCGTGCCGGGCGGTGTTGGTGAGGCCCTCCTGCACGACCCGGTACACGGCGAGCTGCAGGGCGTCGTCGTCGGGGACGACGCCGACCAGTTCGAGGGCGACGGGGGCGCCCAGCGCGCGGAACCGGTCGACGAGCTGCGGGACGTCGTGGATGCCCGGTTGCGGCGCGAGCGCGGGTTCGCCGTCGCCTCCGAGCACCCCGAGCATGCGGCGCATGTCGCCCATCGCGCCACGGCCGACGTCGGCGACACCGCGCATGGCAGCGGCAGCGGACCCCGCCGAACCGGCGGGTGCACCAGCGGACGCCCCGGCCGCCGCGCCCTCGGCCAGCCGCACCATCACCGTGAGCGAGTGCGACACGATGTCGTGCATCTCCCGCGCGATCCGGGCCCGCTCCGCGGCGGTGGCGAGCTGCGCCTGCTGGTCACGCTCCCGGGCCAGCTGGTGCGCGCGGTCGATGAGCGCCTGCGTGTAGCGACGGCGGTTCGACACGTTGACCCCGATCAGGACCGCTGCCAGCAGGAACGTCGTGGGCTGCGGGTACAGGACGTCCGCGAGTCCTCCGGACCCCGGCGCGACCACGAAGACGCGCAGCGCCGTCGCCCCCGCCGCCAGCACGACGGCGACCGCGCCCGTCCACCACCCGGCGGCACGCGACCACCACGCGGTCGCGGCGTACACGGTGAAGAGCACCGGCGAGTACCCCGCTTCCGTCCACGTCATCGCGACGACGGACGCGAGCCCGAGCACCGCCGTCACCGCGGGGTGCGTGCGCCGGAGCGGGATGCCGGAGACGGCGATGACCACGAGGACGACGACCGTGCCCCGCGCGGCGGGGCTCCCGTCGACCTGCCACGCACTCCGGAACGCGACGACGACCTCGATCGCACCCCAGAAGACCATGAGCAGCGCGTCGGTCATGACCGGGTGGCGTGCCCAGAACCGCCGGAGCCGGCCGGGTGCGTCGGGCAGGGCGATGCCCCCGGCACCGTCCTGGACGGCACCGGGGGCGAGGTCGGCAGGGGTCACGCGTCCCGCTTCTCGACCAGGGCGAGCGCCGTCACCGAGGCGACGACCACCCAGGCCAGCAGTACCGCGAATCCGCTCCATCCCCCCAAGGCTAGGACGCCGTCGTGCCACCCCGACGTCACCTCGGTGCCGAACTGCATGAGCGGTTGGCCCGCGTTCTGCGGCAGCAGGTTGGTCAGCGTGCCGAGCCAGTCCGCCCCGGTGAACGACTGCACCAGCTGCACGACGACCGGGGCGACCAGCATCAGGCCGAGGACCCCGGCGATCGCGCCAGCTGTGGAGCGCAGGACCACGCCGACCGCGAAGGCCAGCAGCGCGATGAGCGTCAGGTAGACGGAGGCGCCCAGCAGCGGCATCGCGACGCTCGCGTCCAGCGACGCCTCGACGTTCCGTCCCGCGGCGATGGGCAGGGTGGTGAACGCGGTGGCCCAGACGCTCACGGCACTCGTGACGAAGACGGCCACGGCGAGGACGATCGCCTTCGCCGCCAGCGCGACCGACCGCCGTGGGACCGCCGCGAACGAGGAGCGGATCATGCCGGTGCCGTACTCGCCGGTGACGACGAGGGCGCCGATCACCGCGACGATCAGCGACGAGAGCATCGTGCCGCTCGTGCTGTAGAGGACGAACGCGTTCCGAGCCGCGTCACCCGAGAGCCCCTGACCGCCGTTGTCCGCGAAGGCCGCCAGGAGCACACCGATGCCGATCGGCAGGACGAGCACCAGCAGGAAGCTCCACGCCGTCGACCGCAGCGAGCGGAGCTTGATCCACTCCGAGCGCAGGACGCCGGAGAAGTGGACGCCGGACGTGTGGCTGCCGGCTCCGTCGTGCCGGGGCAGGGTGTCGCTCGTGACCGCGCTCACCGGGCCACCTCCGATCGGTACTCGACCTGGTCGTGCGTGAGTTCGAGGTAGGCCTGCTCCAGGCTCGCCTCGGTGGTGGCCAGCTGGTGCAGGACGATCCCCGCAGCACCCGCCGCCTCGCCGATCTGCTCGGCGCCGAGGCCACGGACCTGCAGCGACCCGTCGCCCTCGTAGCCGATGGTGACGTCCGGTCCGGCGATCGCGTCGAGGAGCCGCTCGGGCTCCGGCGTCCGCACGGTGACCGACCGCTCCGTGGCGGCGGCGACCAGGTCCGCGATGTCCATGTCCGCGAGCACCCTCCCGCGACCCATCACGACGATGCGGTCGGCGGTCAGGGCCATCTCGCTCATCAGGTGGCTCGAGATGAACACCGCACGCCCCTCGGCGGCCAGGCTGCGGGCGAGTCGACGCACCCACACGACGCCCTCGGGGTCGAGGCCGTTGACCGGCTCGTCGAGGATCAGCGTCTGCGGATCGCCGAGCAGTGCCGCCGCGATCCCGAGCCGCTGCCCCATGCCGAGCGAGAACCCGCCGACGCGCTTCTTCGCGACGTTCTCGAGACCGGTCATCCCGATGACCTCGTGCACCCGGGCCGTCGGGATCCGGTGCGTCGCGGCGAGCGCCGACAGGTGGTCGAAGGCGCTGCGTCCCTTGTGGACCGCCTTGGCCTCGAGCAGTGCGCCGACGCGACGCAGCGGGTCGCGCAGCTCGCGGTAGGGGCGTCCGTCGACGTGGGCGGTGCCCGAGGTCGGCCGGTCGAGTCCGACGACGGCGCGCATCGTGGTGGACTTGCCCGCGCCGTTCGGACCGAGGAAGCCGGTGACGACGCCGGGGCGCACCGTGAAGGACACGTCGTCGACGGCGACCTTCTCGCCGTAGCGCTTGGAGAGGTTCTGGATCTCGATCATGCGGCAACGGTACGGAGACGGCCGGGTCCGCCACATCGCCGTCGCAGACGATCTCCGCGGAGCGACCGTGGTACCCCGGTACCACCCGCAGCGGTGCCGGATACGGTGGGGTCATGGTCGTCCAGCGGTGGCACGAGGACGTCCTCGGAGCGCCCTACGAGCGACTCGAACTGCCGCTCGGCTCCGACTCCGAGGGGCCGGTCGTCGCCACCCTCGTCCGTCGTCGGCACACCCCGACGGACCTGCTGCTGCACGGGCGCGGGCCGCTGCACGGCGCTGACGTGCTGTACGTGCACGGGTGGTCGGACTACTTCTTCCAGACCGAGCTGGCGGAGCGGATCGAACGGCTCGGGGCCCGCTTCCACGCGCTGGACCTGCGGAAGTACGGCCGGAGCCTCCGCCCCCACCAGACCCCGGGCAACGTCGACGACCTGGCGGTGTACGACGAGGACATCGCCGCAGCGCTCGACGCCGTCTCGGCCGAGCACCCCGGCCCCGGCGAGCGGCGGCTCGTGCTGATGGGGCACTCCACCGGGGGGCTGACGCTGTCGCTGTGGGCTGCGCGCCACCCCGAACTCGTCGACGGCATCGTCCTGAACAGTCCGTGGCTCGAGTTCCAGGCGACCGCCGTGGGCCGGGCGATCGTCGCACCCGTCATCAAGCTCGGCGCCAAGCGGAACCCCCTCGCCCCGATGCCCGCCGTCGATCCCGGCTTCTACACGCGCACCGTGTCGGCCGCGGGCGAGGGCTCGTGGACGTACGACCAGCAGTGGCGGCCGGAACGCGGGTTCCCCCTGCACCCCGGTTGGCTCGCGGCGGTCTTCGCGGGGCAGGAGACGGTCGAGCACGGGCTCGACATCCAGGTCCCCGTCCTGGTCATGCTCAGCGACAAGAGCATGTTGCAACCCCGGTGGGACCCCGGCATGGCACACGCCGACGTCGCGCTGAACGTCGACACGGTGGCCCACCGAGCCCTGTCACTCGGCAACGAGGTGACGGTCCGCCGACTGCCGGGAGCCGTGCACGACGTGGTGCTGTCCGCGCCCGACGTGCGGGAGCAGGCGTACGACGCGATCGGACGCTGGGCCACCACGCTGCAGCCCCGCTAGCGTGGCGCGATGACCGACCGCTCCGTCCGGCTGACCCGGCTCGACCCGATCGGGATCGACCACGATGCCCTCGTCGACTTCCTGTCGACCGAGGACTTCCCCTTCCACGTGCGGCGGTCGTGGACCCGTGCGGAGGCCGTCGAGGCCGTGGCGTCCGGCTCCTACCGCGACGACGAGCACGACTCGTACTGGGTCGACCACACGGAGCACGGCCGAATCGGGTTCGTCCGGCTGGAGGATCTGGAAGACCCGGTCCCGCTCTTCGACCTGCGCATCGCCGGCGCGTTCCGCGGCCGCGGACTCGGCGTCCCGACGCTTCGCGCGGTCACCGACCACGTCTTCGGCATTCTGCCGTCGGTGACCCGCTTCGAGGGCCAGACCCGCGAGGACAACACGGCCATGCGCCGGGTCTTCGTGCGTGCCGGCTGGGTGAAGGAGGCGCACTACCGCGAGGGATGGCCGATCGAGGGCGGCCGCGCGGTGGCGTCGGTCGGCTACGGGATCCTGCGCCACGACTGGGAGACGGGCGAGACGACGCCGGTGCCGTGGGACGACGACGTGCTTCCTGACGACTGACGCGGCGCGGCGCGCGTCACGGTCCAGAGCGGACGGGAGGCTCGGGTCACGCCCGCCACGGGCCTCCCGTCCGCCTGGTGGCTGCGTCCACGGCATGACGCGCGATCAGCCGCCAGTCGCCGCCCTCCGCAGCGCGGCGCAGGTCCGACGGAACGCCGCGCTGAGCGACTCCCCCGCGCGGCGCTCCGCCCACTCGTCGAACGCGGCGCGCAGCGCGAGCAGGGCCAACGGCACCGCGAACCGATCGGCGCCGCCCCACGCACGGTGCAGCTCCAGCGTCTGCGCGGCGTCCCGTTCGAGGACCGCGGACAGCAGCACCGGATCGGCGACGAGCAGCGCGCGCACCCGGACCAGGCGGTCGAGGTCGTCGGGGCGGTCGCGTTCGAACGTCACGAGCACCTCGGCGATCACCTCGGTCAACGCATCGAACGGCACCGGGGCGGTCACGGCGGCGGTGACGGCGTCGTGGACGTCGCGCGAGACGAACAGGAACGCGTCGACCTTCGAAGCGCAGTACCGGAAGAACGTGCGCTCGGTGATGCCGGCCGCGGTCGCGATCTCGGCCCCGGTGACGACGTCGAACCCGCGCGCGCCGACCAGCGCGACCGCGGCGTCCTCGACGGCACGCTCCGTCGCCCGGCGGTTCTGCGCCCGGACCCCGGTCACGACGCCGACCGCGCGGAGACGGTCTCGCGCTGCCAGAGCTCCGGCAGCCGGAGGTCGACACCGTCGGCGTCCGCCAGGCGTGTGAACGCGCGCATCGTGACGTCGAGGCGGTCGAGCTTCTTCGGCAGCGGCCTGAGCGGACGGGTCAACGGACGCCAGAACGCGTCCCAGTGCACCGGTCGGACGACGCTCGGCCGCAGGGCGCCGACGGTCTCCTGCCAGTACTGCTCGATCCAGGCCGTCGGCTTCGCACCGGCGGCGCCCGCACCCAGGTAGACGGTGTCGGCGTGGAGCCCCGCGAACGCTCCGGGGATGAAGTTCGCCGTCGGGTGGACCAGCACCGATCCGTCCGGGTGCTCGAACAGGAACGAGGAGCACCCGCCGGTACGGAAGTCGCGCATCCGGGCCGGCAGGGTGACCGGCTCGGTGATCTCGCCCGGCACCGCATCGCCGTCGCTGTGCAGCGCGTGCAGCGGCGTGACCGTGAAGGCCCCCACCGCGAACGACTCGCGGTCGTGGAGCTCCCGGAAGGGCACGCGGTCGAGCCCGTACCCGGTGGCGATCATCCGGGTGGACGCCGAGCCGCCGAGTTCGGCCCCGGTCCGGTCCGCGACCACGGGCGCGTCGAGGGCGTGGTCGGCGTGCGAGTGCGAGACGAGCACGGCATCGAGGTGGTCGACGTCGAACCGTGCGAGTGCGTCCTCGATCCGGGTGACGTCCGGTCGGAGCCGGCCGAGCATCAGCCGTGGGAACGAGGGACGACTGAAGAAGCCGTCCACGAGCAGCGAGGTCGTGCCGTCGGAGACGAGGACGTTGGACACCCCGCCGAACACCGTGGTGACGCTCATGCGTGCGCCCCGCCGAGCACGTCGTCGAGGAGCCGCATCGTGCGCGCGGCGTCCTCCATCGCGAGGTCGTGGTGCACGCCGTGCACCCGTTCGACGTCCCACCCGAGGCGCTCGTAGACCGGCACCTCGGCCGCGGGCACGACGTGTCGACCGTCGTCGGTGAGCACGAGCGTCGACGGCACGAACGGGGCCGCCGGAGCGACCGGTGTCGTCGCGACCGCTCGCAGGACGTCGCGCAGCATCGTGCGGTCCCAGTGCCGATGGCTCTCCTCGGCCCGGGCGACGTTCGCCGGCCCCCACCGCGGATCGGTGCGGTCGTAGGCCTGCACGAGCAACGGCTGCAGCCCGGGCAGCGCCCAGAACGCCCGCCCGAGCACGCTCCGCCCCGGTGCCCGCAGGTGGAAGCCGGGGTCGAGGTACACCGCGCGGGCCGGGCGCAACCGGTCGACGGCGTCGAACAGCACCCGCCCGCCGAGCGAGTGTCCCACGACGGCGTCGAGCCCCTGCGGCAGCGTCTCGGCGAGGTCGTCGGCGAACGCGGCGAGTGTGCACGACGCCGCGCGGTCGCTCTCGCCGTGACCCCGCAGGTCCGGCACGAGGAACGTGTACCGGTCCGGATCGGCGTGGGACACGAGGTCGCGCCACACCAGCGCCGAACCGAGGATGCCGTGCACGAGTCCGACCCGGACCGGGCCGTGACCGTGGGTCTCGACGTGGAGCTGCATGTGCACTCGATTCTGTCAGTGACTGACAGAATACACGGTCAAGCGGGGCGGCTGAAGAGGTTCACGAGGTTGCCGTCAGGGTCACGGAACAGCGCCGACCGGTTGCCCCAAGGCATCGTCGTCGGCGGCAGCACCACGTCGTCGATGGCACCACGCAACCCCGCGAACGCGGCGTCGACGTCGTCCACCACGAACTCGAGGAACACCCCGCCGTTCGTGCGGGGCTCCGGCGCGGCCGGTCCGAGCATCGCCACGGTCGCCGGGGTCGCGAGGGCGAGCACGGCGCCGCCGGTCACGATCTCGGCGAAGACGGGTGCGGGCCGCCGCGCCTCGGTCCCGGTGACGCGTTCGTAGAACCGCACCATCCCGTCGAGGTCGTCGGTGATGATCCGGATGGATGCGAACTGCATGGGAAGCCCTCCTGGCCGGCCACCGTGACCGGACTCGTCGAGCATGCGCGACCACCGCGACACCGTCCTGTCGGTGTTTCGGCGAGTGAGCAGGCGGATCTGGCGGTTCAGTCCCCGAGCAGGTCTCCGAGCACGGGGCGCAGGACGCCGTGCGGGATGTCGAGTTCGTCGAGGTGGACCACCCGGGGCGGAGCCTGTTCGTCGGTCTCCTCGACCGCCAGCACCCGGTCTCCGCGGAAGGCCCGGACGCCGTCGCGCAACCGGCACCACGCGACCAGGTACCAGTCCTCGCCCTTCCCGATGTACCCGAGCGGCTCGACGACGCGATCGGTCTCCGCGCCCGCTGCGTCGCGGTACCGCATCCGGACGACGCGCCCGCCCGTCAGCGCACCGGCGAGCGCCGTGGGAGCCGGCGTGCGCTCCCCCGACTCGAGCAGGTGCACGCGGCTCGCAAGTCGCGCTGCCCGTCGGGCGTCGTCCTCGGCGAGCACCGCGGTGACCTTGCGGGCAGCGCTGCGCGCCGCGTCGCGGAACGGGCTGGAGCCGAGCGTGCCGAGGCCGATCGCCACCGCGAGCGCTTCGTCAGCGGTCAGTCCAAGCGGCGGGAGCGTCGCACGGACGTCGATCGTGTACCCGCCGGTCCGCCCCGGCTCGGCCCAGATCGGCACCCCGGCTTGCTGCAGGGACAGCAGGTCCCGCTCGACCGTGCGCACACTGACTCCGAACCGCTCGGCGAGTCGTCGCGCGCTCCGCAGCGCGGGCGCCGCGGCGCGGAGCTCCTCGACGAGCGCGTACAGGCGGTCGGTCCGGTTCACGACGCGACCCTAGCCCGTGACGCGACCGGGCACCGGACGGGAGGCGCGGTGCCAGCTGGCACCGGGCCTCCCGTCCGCCGTCTGGTCACGCGCAGGGCGCGACTCGCGTCAGGAACGCGACAAGCGTTCGACCGTGGCGTGGGCGCCGTCGGCGATGAGCCCGTCGAGGGCGTCGCGGTACGCCGCGACGAACCGGTCGTCGTCGATCAGGTCGCCGAAGACCTGCCGGTTCGCGATGAAGGCGAGCCGGTCGTCGCGCTGGGTGAGGGCGATGCGGTGCAGCGGTTCGGCCAGGCGGTCGACGATCTGGATCGGCTCGCCGGACTCGTCCGTGCCCTCGTCGTAGCGCGCCCACGACGCGACGATGCCGGCGGACAGCGTGACGGGCCGGCCGGCGGCGAGGTTGTCGCGGACCACCGGCAGCAGCCACTTCGGGATCCGGTCGCTCGACTCGGCACAGAGCCGGGCCAGGGTGTCGCGGACCTCGGGGTTCTGGAAGCGCTCGATGAGGGTGGACTTGTAGTCCTCGAGGTCGATGCCGGGCACGGGGTGCAGGGTCGGCGAGCCCTCTTCGTCCATGTAGCGGCGCAGGAACGTGGCGATCGCCGGGTCCTGCGTGGCCTCGTGCGCGTAGCGGTACCCCGAGAGGTACCCGAAGTAGCACAGGCCCTGGTGCGAGGCGTTGAGCAACCGGAGCTTCATCAGCTCGTACGGCTCGACGTCCTCGACGATCTGCACGTCGGCGTCCTGGTACGGCGGACGGCCGGCGGGGTGGTCGTCCTCGAGCACCCACTGGAAGAACGGTTCGGCGACGACGGGCCAGGCGTCCTCGATACCGAGCTCGTCGCGGACCCAGGCGCGGTCCTCGTCGGCGGTGACCGGGGTGATGCGGTCGACCATCGAGTTCGGGAACGACACGTGCTCGTCCATCCAGTCGGCGAACGTCGGGTCCTGCAGGCGTGCGTAGGCGGTGAACATGTCGCGGGCGACGTGGCCGTTGCCCTGGATGTTGTCGCAGGACATCACGGTGAACGGCTGCTCGCCGCGGTCACGCCGTCGGCGCAGGGCTTCGACGACCAGGCCGAACACCGTGCGGGGCGGTCCGTCGCCGCGCAGGTCGGCCGCGACGCCGGGCTCGTCCGCGACGAACTCGCCGGTGACGTGGTCGAAGTTGTAGCCACCCTCGGTGATGGTCAGGCTGACGATCCTGGTGTCCGGGTGCGCCATCTTCTCGACGACGGCGTCCGGGTCGTCGACGGCGAGCAGGTAGTCGACGATGCTGCCGACGACGCGGGACTCGCGGGTGCCGTCGGGGTGTTTGAGGACGAGCGTGTAGAGCCCGCCCTGCTCCGCCATGGCCGTGGCCATCCGGCGGTCCTGCTCGAGGACACCGACGCCGCAGATGCCGTACTCGCGCGCCTCGCCCTGCTGGAGCAGCCGGTCGATCACCATCGCCTGGTGCGCGCGGTGGAAGCCGCCGACGCCGAAGTGCACGATGCCGGCGGTGATCCCGCTGCGGTCGTAGGTCGGGACGGCGACACCGCTCGCGGCGATCTCGTCGAGGGTCTCCGGGGACAGGCGGACGGGCATCGGGTACTCCTTCGTACGGCGGTCGTTCTGGTGGTCGCGCCGCCGGTCGCACCGGCGGTCGTGCTGGGTGCAGTCAACCATGCGCACATCTGTTCAGAACCGAGTTTCCACCGCGGGGTACGAACCTGAAGATGTACTCCTGGTCGTTGCACCGAGTGCATCGATGCACCTAGTGTTCTCATTCGTGACCCTCACGACCGACCGCCGCGCCGCCCTCAAGGCGAAGCACCGTGCGGCGATCCTGCAGGCCGCACGCGACCTGGTCGACGAACGCGGCGGCCGTGAGTTCAGCGTCGACGACCTGGCAGCACGGGCCGACATCGCGCGGCGGACGGTGTTCAACCACTTCGCCTCGCTCGACGAGGTCCTGCTGGCCGTGTGCGAGCAGGAACTGTCCGTGATCATCGACCGGTTCCTGGTCGACATGGCGCGGACGCCGATCGGTGACGGCAGCCGGGCCTCGATGTTCGACGAGCTCGAGTCCGCCGCACGCGGAGCCGACCTGGCAGCCGCGATCTCGAGCATGTACCGGATCCTCGGCGACCCGGGCAAGGACGACCCGAAGGCCGCGGTCCTCACCCAGACGGCGTTCTCGCGGGTCACCGAACGACTCCGCGACGAGGTCGCACGCCGCTACCCGGCGGCGGATCCCCTCGACGCCGCCCTGCTCGTCGAGTCGCTCATGAGCGGCATCGTCGTGATCGCGGAACACTGGCTGGCCACCTCCGGCCCCGCGATCGACGAGCAGTCCGTCGCCGACTGGGACGCCCTGCTGGCACGACTCGTGCACAGCGTCCGCAGCGGCTACATGCCCACCGACTGACACTTCCCTCCCCAGGGGTCCACCGGCGCACCCCGCTCCACACAGCACCTGCAACGAAAGGAACGGGGCAACCGCATGGCCGGTCTCCTCTACCGTCTCGGACGGTTCTCCGCACGACGCCACTGGCTCGTGATCATCACCTGGGTGGTGATCATGGCCGTCGCCGGCGTCACCTACAGCCTGTTCTCGGGCACGATCTCGTCGGCGATCTCGATCCCGAACACCAAGACCAGTCAGGTGCAGGACGAGCTCGCCGACAAGTTCCCGTCGGCGAACGGCGGCAACGGCACGATCGTCTTCGAGACGACGAACGGCAAGGCGTTCACCGACGCGCAGAAGTCGGAGGTCGCGGACTTCCTGACCAAGGTCGAGAAGCTCGACGGCGTCAAGGGCGCGACGAGCGGCTTCGACACCCAGGACCAGCTCGACGAGCAGCGCCAGAAGATCGTCGACGGCCGCAAGGAGATCACCGACGGCCGCGCGAAGCTCGAGACCGGCCAGGACCAGCTCGACGCCCAGAAGGCGCAGCTGACCTCCGGCAAGCA
This sequence comes from Curtobacterium sp. VKM Ac-2887, assembly GCF_015350935.1. Classification (NCBI taxonomy): domain Bacteria; kingdom Bacillati; phylum Actinomycetota; class Actinomycetes; order Micrococcales; family Microbacteriaceae; genus Curtobacterium; species Curtobacterium sp. VKM Ac-2887. Next base: position 25,442 of record NZ_JADKSB010000024.1, read on the forward strand.
GCAGATCGAGGACGCCCAGGCGCAGCTCGACGCCCAGAAGGCCCAGGGCGAGGCCGCCGGCGCAGCGCTCCCCGCAGCGCAGGCGCAGGCCGCAGCGGCGCAGCTCCAGCAGGCGCAGGCCCAGATCGACGCCCAGCAGGCGCAGATCGACGCCGGTGAGCAGCAGATCGCCGACGCGCAGAAGACGATCGACGCCAACACGAAGAAGCTCGACGACAGCGCCGACGAGCTGGAGCAGGGCTCGAAGCTCCTCGACCTGTCGAAGGACGTCCGCTTCGTGTCGTCGAACGGCAGCGCCGCCATCGGCACGGTCCAGTTCACGAAGTCGACCTACGAGGTCCCCGCCGACACGAAGACCGCCATCGCGGACGACGCCGACTCGGCCGACATCAGCGGTGTGAACGTCTACGTGTCGAACGACATCGCGCAGGGCGTGCCGTCGATCCTCGGCCCGGGCGAGATCGTCGGCGTCATCATCGCCGCGCTCGTGCTCTTCCTGATGCTCCGCACCGTCATCGGTGCGGCGATCCCGCTCGTCAGCGCCGTGCTCGGCGTCGGCGTGGCGTCACTTGCCTCGCTGTCGTTCTCCGGCCTGGTCGAGTTCATCTCGGTCACGCCGGTGCTGGGGGTGATGTTGGGCCTGGCGGTCGGCATCGACTACTCGCTCTTCATCCTGAACCGACACCGCACCCAGCTGAAGCAGGGCATGCAGGTGCACGAGTCCATCGGCCTCGCGAACGGCACCTCGGGCAACGCCGTGGTGTTCGCCGGTGCGACCGTCATCGTCGCGCTGCTCGCGCTGAACATCACCGGCATCCCGTTCCTCGGGCTCATGGGCACGGTCGGTGCGGTCGCGGTGTTCTTCGCGATCCTCATCGCCACCTCGTTCACCCCGGCGCTGCTCTCCCTGATCGGGATGCGGATCCTGCGGAAGAAGGAGCGCGCGAAGATCGGCAACACCGGCTCGACCCGGGTGCCGAACAAGCCGATGAAGACCTGGCGCGCGATCGTCACGCTCGTCGCCGGTGTCGCCGTGCTCGGTGTCATCGCACTCCCGGCGACGCAGATGCGCCTCGGCCTGCCGACCGGTGCGTCCGAGTCCGTCGACTCGAGCCAGTACAAGGCGTACAAGGCCCTCGACGAGGAGTTCGGTGCCGGCCAGAACGGCCCGCTGCTCGTCGTCGCGACCCTGCCGGAGTCGATCAGCAAGTCCGACGTCACCGCGACCGAGGTCACCATCGGCGAGGCCCTGGCGAAGAACGACGACGTCAAGGCCGTCCTGCCGATCGGTACCTCGTCGGACCGCGACATCATCGCATTCCAGGTGAAGCCCGGCGGCGGTCCCGACAGCATCTCCACCGAGAGCCTGGTCAAGGACCTGCGCGAGCAGACCGTCACGACCGACGACGGCACGGTCACGCTCGGTGTCGCGGGCAACGCGTCCGCCAACATCGACGTGTCCGAGAAGCTGTCGAACGTCCTGCCGCTCTACCTCGTGGTGGTCGTCGGCCTGTCGCTCATCATCCTGATCATCGTGTTCCGGTCCTTCCTGGTCCCGATCACGGCGACGGCGGGCTTCATCCTGTCCGTGATGGCGTCGTTCGGTGGCCTGACCGCGATCTACCAGTGGGGCTGGCTCGGCTCCGTGTTCGGCGTGCACGACCCGGCGCCGATCCTGAGCTTCCTGCCCATCATCGAGATCGGCATCCTGTTCGGTCTGGCGATGGACTACCAGCTGTTCCTGGTGTCCGGCATGCGTGAGGCCTACGCCCACGGCGCCTCGGCGAAGGTCGCGGTCCAGCGCGGGCTGCACGCCGGTCGCGCGGTGGTCACGGCAGCGGCGATCATCATGATCTCGGTGTTCGCGGGCTTCATCTTCTCGGACTCCTCCACCATCAAGCCGATCGGCTTCGGGCTGGCGTTCGGTGTGCTCATCGACGCGTTCGTCGTCCGCATGCTGCTGATCCCGGCCGCGATGCACCTGCTCGGCCAGAGCGCGTGGTGGTTCCCGAAGTGGCTCGACCGGATCGTGCCGGACGTCGACGTCGAGGGCGCGAAGCTCGAGCGGTCGCACCCGGTCGCCGGTCAGCCGGGCCAGCCGGGCCAGCCCGGCCAGCCCGGCCAGCCCGGTCAGCCCGGCCACGAGGAGGCCCACACGGGGTCGCACGCCCTTCCCGTGGCGCCGGATGCCAACGCGCACGAGTCGGGGCACCCGCCCGCGCACCGCGCGTAGTCGACGCACCCAGCCTGGAGGCCCGGGGCCGGTCCACGAGACCGGCCCCGGGCCTCCCGTGCGTGCGCCCACCCCGCGCGACCGGACGCATGCGTCCGCACCTTCCGACGATCCACCCGTTGATCGACGCGTGGAACGTCGGAACATGCGCACGCACCTGATGTGTCAGCATGGTGCGACAGAACACGCGTTGATCGACTGGTGTTCTGTCGGATCCTGCTCACGCATGGAAGCGCCCGCGCGGCATCGTGAGAGGACCCCGGAACACTTCGTGGGCGAACGGTATCGTGGGCGCATGACCTCCGCACCCGACCCGCTCGCGCTCGACCGGCAGCTCTGCTTCGCCCTCGCGGCCACGAGCCGGAGCGTCATCGGGCTGTACCGCGACCTGCTCGAACCGATGGGCCTGACGCATCCGCAGTACCTCGTGATGCTCGCACTCTGGGAGCAGGACCCCCGGTCGGTGCGCGAGATCGCCGGCGAACTGCGGCTCGACTCGGCCACCCTCAGCCCATTGCTCAAGCGACTCGAGGCCTCCGGCTACGTCCGCCGGACCCGCAGCGCCGCCGACGAACGGCAGCTCGAGGTCTCGCTCACCACGGCCGGGCGGGCCCTGCGCGACCGCGCACGAGCGGTCCCCCTGGCGGTCGCGGACCGGCTCGGATGGCCACTGGAACGCCTCGAAGCGCTCAAGGACGACCTGACGGAACTGCTGGAGCGGGTCGACCAGGTGTGATCCCGGGGCCGATGGTGCCATAATGGTTCGTGCACGAACGAAAGGACGCACCGTGGGGCGCTTCGGCAAGTGGTACGAACGGTGGAACACGACGCTCATCAACAAGATGGGACCGTCGCAGATCGGCGCCGGACACCCCGAGGGGGTCGACGACCGGTCAGTGGACCGCGGCTGCCCGATCTGCGGCAAGCCCCTCTCCCTGCACCAGGTGATCCGCCCCGAGGGCCAGGTCCGTTCGTCGACCCTGGTCTGCCCGCGCGACTGACGGCGGGAATTGCACCGAGCAACACGACGTTCCACTCCCTCGTGAAGCTCTTCGAACCCACCTCCTTCGGCGCCCTGCGCCTGTCGAACCGCGTCGTCATGGCCCCCCTCACGCGCACCCGCGCCGGTGAGCACGGCATCCCGAACGACCTGCTCGTCGAGCACTACCGTCAGCGTGCGGGCCTCGGCATGATCATCACCGAGGGCACCTGGCCCGTGCAGGAAGGCCGCTCCTACCCCGGGCAGCCGGGCATCGAGACCGACGAGCAGATCGCCGGCTGGCGCCGCGTCGCCGACGCCGTGCACGCCGAGGGCGGCACCATCGTGATGCAGCTCATGCACGGTGGCCGTGTCTCGCACCCCGACATCTCGCAGACGCCGCGCATCGTCGCCCCGAGCGCCATCGCCGCCCCCGGTCAGACCCACACCGCGACCGGCAAGGCCGACATGCCCGTCCCCCACGAGCTGACCACCGCCGAGGTGCAGGACGCCGTGCAGGGCTTCGCGCAGGCCGCCCGCAACGCCATCGCCGCCGGACTCGACGGCGTCGAGGTCCACGGCGCCAACGGCTACCTGGTGCACGAGTTCATGTCCCCGGTGTCGAACACCCGCACCGACCAGTACGGCGGCTCCCCCGAGAACCGCGCCCGCTTCGCGATCGAGGTCACGACCGCCGTCGCCGAAGCCGTCGGCGCGGACCGCACCGGCATCCGCCTGTCGCCCGAGCACGGCATCCAGGGCGTCATCGAGGACGACGCGGCCGACGTCCGCGCGACCTACACCGCGATCGCCGAGGGCCTCGCGCCGCTCGGACTCGCCTTCATCGACGTCCTGCACGCCGAGCCGACCGGCGATCTAGTGCAGCACGTCCGCCGCACCGCGGGTGCACCGTTCGTGGTCAACTCCGGCTTCTCGGCGCTGACCACACGCGACGAGGCCATCGCACTCGTCGACGCCGACCACGCCGACGCCGTCGCCGCTGGCCGCCCGGCCATCGCGAACCCGGACCTCGCCCACCGCTGGGAGCAGGACGCGGAGCTGAACGAGCCCCGCCCCGAGCTCTTCTACGGCGCGGGCGCCGAGGGCTACACCGACTACCCGTCGCTGGCCGAGGTGCGCGCGACCGTCTGACGCTGCGCGCGGATCCACGACACGCGGCGCGCTGCGCGTCGAGGTTCCACGACACCCCGCGTGCGTTCCGTCGAGGTTCCGATCAGGACGGCGCGTGCCCGCGAGGTTCCGAGATCTCGGAACCCCACGGGGTGGGGGCGAGCGAACGACGGACGGGAGGCCCGTGGCGAGACCGCCACGGGCCTCCCGTCCGTCCCGGGGATGGTTCCGATGCGTGACGTGCTTCTCGCAGGATCGTGGCAGTGCCGCGCGCTTCGTGAGCAGAAATGGTCGGGTCCCGCCGACGAACCCGACCATTTCTGCTCACGAAGTCGGCCCGACTGATCAGCAGCGCCACCAGCGGGTGCGCACCGAGGGCCGCGAACACCGACCTCGTCGTCGTGCTTCACTCGGACCATGACCACGACCACCGTCCTCGCCTCCTGTGCCGTGGGAACCGTCGAGTGCCACGACACCGCGTCGATCGACCTGCTTCCCCTGCTCGCCGTCGTCGGGCTCGTCGTCGTGGCGCTGGTCGTACTGGGGATCGCGCTGCTCGGGCGTCAGCGCCGGTGAAACACGACTCGCGCACGAACCACCAACGACGAAGGGCCCCGGCGGAATCCGCCGGGGCCCTTCGTCTGTTCGGTGTCATGCCGTTCAACCGGCACTGTGCGCTCGAAGGGACTCGAACCCCCAACCTTCTGATCCGTAGTCAGATGCTCTATCCATTGAGCTACGAGCGCGTGGCCTTGCGGCCGTGGAAGACTCTACAACAGCTCCGGCCCGGGCGCCAATCGAGGCCGCCCGGCGGCTCCACCCGGCGTGTCGCGAGGGGACAGCCGAGCCCCCGACGTCACAGCGCCGCGGCCTCCTCGCCGAACACCTCGGCCAGGAACACCCGCAGCGCCTGCCACGATCGGCGATCGGCGCGCTCCTGGTACTGGGCGCCGTGGTCGGGCGCGTCGGTCCCCGGCACGGCGAACGCGTGCATGGCACCCGCGTAGGTGACGACCTGCCAGTCGACGCTGGGCTCGGTGCGCATCTCGTCCTGCCAGGCGTGCACGGCGTCGTCGGGCACGACCGGGTCTGCTCCCCCGGTCAGCACGAGCAACTTCGCCTGGATCGCCGAGGCGTCGGCGGGGTCGTGCGTGATGAGGCCGCCGTGGAACGACACCGCACCGACGAGGTCCGCTCCGGTTCGCGCGAGCTCGATCGCGGTGGAGCCGCCGAAGCAGTAGCCGATGACGACGATGCGGGCGAGGTCGACGTCGGGGTCCTGTCGCAGCCGCTCGAGTCCGGCGGTCGCACGTGCCCGGAGCAGCGGCAGGTCCTGGTAGTACGACCCGGCGACCTGGCCGGCGGTGTCGTCTCCGGGCCGCACGCCGGCACCGTAGATGTCCGCGCCGAACGCCACGTAGCCGAGGCGGGCGAGCATCGTCACGCGCGCTTCGACGTGCTCGTTCACGCCGTGCCAGTCGTGCACGACCAGGACGGCCGGGCGGGGTCCGGCCACGGCAGCGTCCTTCGCGAGCACGCCGAGCAGGTCGGTGCCCTCGTGGTCGTAGTGGACGGGCTCGACACGGATGTCGGTGCCGGCGGGTTCGGGAACGGTCTGCAGGACGTCGTCGATGGTGGTCACGTCGTCCGACGCTACGCCGCCGTCCGGCTCAGGCGTCGATGTTGTCCCAGTCCGCAGGACCGCTCGACCCGGCCGGGTACTCGTCGAGCGGCGTCGTGCCGGCCTTCCACGCCTCGAGGAACGGTCCGACGACCTTCCAGCCCTGCACGGCACTGTCACCGCGGACCGACAGCGTCGCATCGCCCTCGAGCACACCGGCCAGGACCTCGCCGTAGGCGCTGAGTCGTCCGGGGTTGAACGTCGTCTCGAGACTCGTGCGGTCGATCGTGTACGGGTCGCCGGGGCCGTTGACGTTGAGCTCGAGCTGCATCTCGTCCGGGGCGATCCAGATCCGGAGCCGGTCCGGGTGGGCGGCGCCGGACAGGCCGACGGGCACCTGCGGGGAGTCCTTGAACGTGATGACGATCTCGCGGCGCTGCTTCGCGAGCGCCTTGCCGGAACGCAGCGTGAAGGGGACGCCGGCCCATCGCCAGTTCGCGATCTCGAGGGTCAGCTGGGCCAGGGTCTCGGTGCCGAGCGACGGGTCGACCCCGTCCTCGTCGGCGTACGACGGCAGCTTGCGGTCGCCGACCGTGCCCGCGGTGTACCGGGCGCGCTTGCCGGCGGCGACGACGTCCCCGCCCCACGGCCGCACGGCGCGCAGCACGAGTTCCTTCTGGGTCCGCAGGTCGTCGGCGTCGATCGACGCCGGCGCCTCCATGGCCACGACGGCCATGACCTGGAGCAGGTGGCTCTGGATCATGTCGGTGAGGGCGCCGGCCTTGTCGTAGTAGCGGGCGCGTCCCTCGAGCCCGAGGGTCTCGTCGTACACGATGTCGACGCGTTCGACGTGCTGCGAGGACAGCAGGGGCTCGATGATGCGGTTCGCGAAGCGCAGCCCGATCAGGTTGAGCACCGTCGAACGCCCGAGGAAGTGGTCGACCCGGTGGATCCGCTCCTCGGGGATGAACGAGTGCAGCAGGTCGTTCAGGTGCTCGGCGCTGGCGGCGTCGGTACCGAACGGCTTCTCGAGCGCCAGGCGGGTGCGCTTCGGCAGGTCGAGGTGGGCGAGCTGTTCGCAGCTCTTCTCGGTCACGGCCGGGGGCAGCGCGAAGTAGATCGCGGGGTCGTGGTCGCAGGCCCCGAGCAGCGCGCGCAGGTCGTCGGCGCTCGTGACGTCGGCCTTGCGGTACGAGGACGCGTCGATCACGGCCTGCAGCCGCTCCGACAGCGACGACTCGCCCTCCGCCCCTTCGTCGCCCTCGTTCTTCGACGCCTGCGCGTTCTCGAAGGACTCGCGCACCTGCGCCTTCCAGTCGGCGTCGGAGAGCTCCTCGACACCCGCCCCGATGAGCTGGACGTCCCAGTCGTCCTTGACCTCGAGCAGGGTCGCGAGACCCGGCAGGAGCAGGCGCTTGGACAGGTCGCCGCTGGCTCCGAGGATGAGCAGGCTGGTCTGGAGGCTCGACATGCCTCCGACCGTACTCATCGGCCCCGGTGGACGGCCGGGCCGCTACGGTGGTGACAGTTCGGCGCGAGGGAGCACCATGAGCAGTGGGTACGAAGGACGACGCCTCCGCGTCGTCGTGATCGGCACCGGCATGATCGCGGGGGTCCACGCCCGCGCGGCCCGGGCCGCTGGTGCCGAGGTGCTCGGGGTGCTCGGCCGGAACGCATCGCGCTCCGAGCAGGTCGCGGCGCAACTCGACCTGCCTCGTGGGTACGCCTCGCTCGACGACGTCATCGCGGACGCCCCCGACGTCGTGCACATCTGCACGCCGAACGACCAGCACCACCCGCAGGCGATGGCGGTCATCGCCGCGGGCATCCACGTGGTGTGCGAGAAGCCCCTCGCGATCGACCCGGCGCAGGCCGCCGAACTCGTCGCCGCGGCGGCGGACGCCGGTGTCGTCGCCACGGTGCCGTTCGTGTACCGCTACCACCCGATGATCCGTGAGATCCGCGCGCGCATCGCCGACGGCGACCTCGGTCGACTGCTCGCCGTGCACGGCCACTACCTGCAGGACTGGATGCTCGACGAGGACGCCTCGAGCTGGCGGGTCGACCCGACCTCGAGCGGGTTGTCCCGCGCGTTCGCCGACATCGGCTCGCACTGGTGCGACCTGGTCGAGTTCGTCACCGGTGAGCGCTTCGCCTCGGTGTCCGCGGCGACCGACATCGTCTACCCGACCCGCCCCGCGGCCTCGGGGCCGTCGTTCTCCGGCTCGCCGGACCCCGACCCGGTCGCCGACGCCGCGGAACGGGCCGAGGTCACCACCGAGGACACCGCGGTCGCGACGTTCCGCACCGGCACCGGGCGCATCGGCAACGTGGTGATCTCGCAGGTGGCGTCCGGTCGGAAGAACCGCCTGTGGTTCGAGGTCGACGGCACCCGGGGCAGCGCCGCCTTCGACCAGGAACAGCCCGAGTCCGCGTGGTTCGGCAACGAGCGTGGTGCGCAGATCGTCGTGCGCGACCCGTCGCAGGGGTACCCGGACCAGCGGCGTCTGGCGATCGTGCCGTCCGGGCACCCGCAGGGCTACCTCGACGCCTTCGCCGCGTTCGTCGCCGACACCTACACCGCGGTCCGCACCGGTGTGGCCCCCGACGGCCTGCCGACCTTCGCGGACGGCGCACGTTCCGCCGACATCATCGACGCCGTGATCACCAGCGCGGCCGAGACCACGTGGCGGGAGATCCGGTGAAGCTCGGCATGCTGACGGCCTGCCTGCCCGGCTGGACCCTCGACCGCATCGCGGCCTTCGCTGCCGAGCAAGGGTACGAGCGGCTCGAGGTCGGCGTGTGGCCCGGCACTGGTGGCCGCGACTTCGAGGCGGCGCACCTGCCGGTGGCGACGTTCACCGACGAGGACGCTGCGGCGACCCGTGACCTGCTCGACCGCACCGGTCTCGAGATCTCGGCGCTCGCGTACTACGAGAACAACCTGCACCAGGACCTCGACCGCCGCGAGGAGATCCGCACCCACCTCAAGCACGCGATCGATGCCGCACAGGTGCTCGGCGTGCCGTACGTCGGCACGTTCATCGGCCGTGACATGAGCCGCAGCGTCGTCGACAACATGCGGATCGGCGACCGAGTGCTCCCCGAGCTCGTCGACTACGCCGGCGAGCGCGGCGTGCGGTTGATCATCGAGAACTGCGTGATGGAGGGCTGGCACCCGGACGGCTACCCCGGCAACCTGGCGTACTCCCCCGAGCTCTGGGGTTGGGTCACCGGCCTCGGCTTCGGTCTGAACTGGGACCCGTCGCACCTGACCTGGATCGGCATCGACCCGGTCGAGACGATCCTGCCGTTCGCCGAGCACATCGTGCACGCGCAGGCGAAGGACCTCGAGCTGTTCCCCCGGGAGCGCAACGAGTACGGCTTCTTCGGCAAGGTCGACAAGGGCGGCGACCCGTGGGACATGGGCTGGTGGCGCTTCCGGGTGCCGGGCCGTGGCGTCGTGGACTGGCCGCACGTCGTCGACCGCCTGTACGAAGCGGGGTTCGACGGCACCCTGTCGGTCGAGCACGAGGACCCGCTCTGGGGCGGCACCGACGAGAAGGTCCTCGAGGGGCTGCGCATCGCCCACCGCACGCTCCGCCCCCTCATCGCCGCGGAGTGACGGCACGTCGAGCAGCACGCAGCACGACGGGTGTTGCTCATGTGAACGTCGTGTGACGACTTCGACCCGACACTGGCGGGTCGGCTGTGCGTCCTCATAGGTTCTCCGACGATGAACCTCCACTCCTCTCCGCGCCGCCGACGGCGCATCATCAGCGGCGCGGCCTTCGCCACCGCGGGTGTGCTCGTCGCACTGTCCGTCCCCTCCACCGCCGTCGCCGCCGAGGGCGACACGACGATCGACATCATCGACGTCAACGACTTCCACGGCCGCATCGAGTCCGAGGGCACCGCCGTCGACAAGGCCGCCGGTGCCGCCGAGCTCGCCGGTGTCGTGCAGTCGTACCGCGAGGCCAACCCGAACACGATCTTCGCCAGCGTCGGCGACAACGTCGGTGCCTCGACGTTCACCTCGCTGATCCAGCAGGACGCCCCGACGATCGATGCGCTCAATGCCATGGACCTCGACGTCAGCGCGATCGGCAACCACGAGCTCGACAAGGGCCAGGACGACCTGACCGGGCGCATCGAGGACCGGGCCGACTGGCCCTACGTCTCGGCGAACATCGTCAAGCAGGGCACGACCGACCCCGCGTTCGAGCCGTACTCCATCGTGGAGAAGGGCGGCGTGAAGGTGGGCTTCATCGGCGCGACCACCGAGGACCTCATCCCGGGGCTCGTCAGCCCCGGCGGTGTCGAGGGCCTCGCGATGGCCCCGATCGTCAGCCAGGTCAACAAGTACGCCGACCAGCTCACCGACGGTGTCGACGGCAACGGCGAGGCCGACGTGCTCGTCCTGCTGGTGCACGAGGGTGCTCCCACGAACGCCCTCGCCGACGCGACCGGGTCCGGCGTGTTCGGCACGATCACCTCGGGCGTCTCGTCGAAGGTGTCCGCGATCGTCTCCGCACACACCCACGCGACCTACAACCACCAGATCGCGGGTCCCGACGGTACGACCCGCCCGGTGATCCAGACCGGTTCCTACGGCGTGAACTACGGACACCTGCAGCTCACCGTCGACGCCGACAAGCAGCTCACCGGCATCACGTCCGAGGTCAAGTCGGTCAACGGTGAGAACCGCGTGCCGGCCGACTCCACCTCGGTGGACGCGGTGGCCGACATCGTGACGGCTGCGAAGGCCGTCGCCGACGTCGAGGGCAGCAAGAAGCTCGGCGAGATCACCGGCGACCTGCGTCGTGCGGTGCAGTCGGACCGCACGACCGAGAACCGCGGCGGCGAGTCCGTCCTGGGCAACTCCATCGCCGAGGTGCAGCGCTCCGCGACCGAGCGCAACGGCTCGCAGATCGCCTTCATGAACCCCGGCGGGCTGCGCACGGACATGGTCTACGCGTCGAGCGGTGCCGGCGACCCGGACGGCACGGTGACCTACAAGGAGGCCGCGCTCGTCCAGCCGTTCGCGAACACCCTCGTCACCGAGGACATGACCGGCCAGCAGATCAAGGACGCCCTCGAGCAGCAGTGGCAGCCGGACGGCCTGCCGCGTCCGTTCCTCAAGCTCGGCGTCTCGGACGGCTTCGCGTACACCTACGACCCCGCGAAGGGCCGTGGCGAGCGCATCACCGGCATGACCTTGAACGGCGAGTCGATCGCCCTCGACGACACCCTCAAGGTGACGGTCAACTCGTTCCTGTCGACCGGTGGCGACAACTTCGCCGCCTTCGCGACCGGCGCGAACATCGCCGACTCGGGCCAGGTCGACCTGCAGGCGCAGGTGGACTACTTCCTGGACAACCCGACGGTCACCCCGCCGTCCGACCAGCGTGCCGTCGGCACCACGGTCACGCCGACCCCCGAGGGCGGGTTCCAGCCCGGCGACGAGATCACGATCGACCTGTCGTCGCTCGTGTTCAGCAGCGACGACCCCGCTGCAGCCGGCACCGTGTCGGTGAGCGCCGGTGACGTCGAGCTCGCCACCGCCGAGATCGACCCGACGATCGTCGACACGAACGACGAGCAGGGTCGTGCGACGCTGACCTTCGCCGTGCCGACCGTCGAGTCGTCCGCCGACGCAGCGACGGTCCGGACGGCTGCACGTGCCGCCGCGACGACGGACGAGCCCCTCGTCGTCACCCTGCCGGGCGGCCAGACGATCACGCTCGCCGTGACCATCCCGCTCGCCGCGGCCGTCGACCCGACGGACCCGACCGAGCCCACGGACCCGACCGACCCCACGGACCCGGCTGACCCGGGCGCGGGCAACGGGGACGCCCCGGGTGCCGGCAACGGCAACGGCAACGGCAACGCTCCGGGAACGGACACGGGCACCGGCACGGACCTGGCGGGCGACCCGTCCGACTCGACGAACGCCGGCGGTGACCTCGCCTACACGGGCGCGGACCTGACGGTGCCGGGGATCGCAGCGGGTCTGCTCCTGCTGGCGGGCATCACCGCACTCGTCGCCGTGCGTCGGAAGCGCGCACGGACCGACGCGAGCGTCCAGACGGACTGACACCGCGCCTCCCGTCCGACACGAACGGGCCGTCTCACCACCGTGAGGCGGCCCGTTCCGTCACGCCGGGAGGCACGGATCGCGTCCGGCGCGCACCGCGCGCCGATCCGCTGCCGCGCTCCCTGTCCCATAGCGGCGCTCGCACTGCGGATCCGGGGACCGGCGGGGTACTCTCGGGGCTGTCGCATCGCGACGCGTCGCGCCGGGTCGCCTCTCAGGTCGGCGGTGGTTCCGTTCGACGAGACCCCGCGGCGCGGGTGCCCTCCGCCTCCAGGGAAACGGCGGAGGGCGCCCTCTCCCCCAGCGGCGTCAGCGCGCTCCGGACACCGTCAGCGGAACAGCTGCTCGCCGATGTACGACCCCTTGCGCGGTGCCGGCGGGATCGCGAACACCGCGGACCCGATGTGCGAGATGTACTCGTTCAACCGGTCCGAGGCGCCGAGCTTCCGCTGCAGCCGGGTGAAGTGCTCCGGGTCGTTCATGTACGCCAGGAACAGCAGCCCGGCGTCGAGCTGGCCGTACTCGTTGAGGCCGTCGGTGTAGTTGTACGGACGACGCAGGATCTTCACGCCGCCGTTCGCCTCGTGGGCGGCCAGGGCGATGTGGGACGTCGCGTCGATCTTCGTGGCACCGTCGCCGTCGGTCGCCGCGAAGTCCGGCGTCGTGTGCTCGGTCCCACCGGACAACGGTGCGCCCTCGATCTTGGTCCGACCGAACACGCGCTGCTGGTCGCTGACGACGTCGGCGTCCCAGATCTCGATGTTCATCCGGATCTTCCGCACCACCTGGTAGGTGCCGCCGGTCATCCACGCCGCACCGTCGCCCGGGTCGTCGACCCACACGAAGCGGTCGTGGTCCTCGTCCGTCGTGATGTTCCTGGTGCCGTCCTTGAAGCCCATCAGGTTGCGCGGCGTCGTCTGGTGCGGGCCGGCCGACGCACGACCGAAGCCGAGCACGGTCCACCGCACGGTCGCCGTCCCCCGCGCCATCCGGGCCAGGTCGCGGACCGCGTGGTACGCCACCTGCGGGTCGTCGGCGCAGGCCTGCAACGACAGGTCGCCGCCGGTTAGTCCGGCCTGCAGGTTGTCGCTCGGCAGCCGAGGCACGTCGGCGAGGTCCGCCGGACGCTTGTCGGCCAGACCGAAGCGTTCGTCGAACACGCCGGGGCCGAACCCCACCGTGACCGTCAGGGACGCCGGGCCGAGGTCGAGCGCCTCACCGGTGTCCGCGCCGACGCCGTCACCGTGCGCGGGCTCGACGCTGCCGACGGTCTTGCCCGCCTGCAGCTGCGCGATCGCCGCGGACCAGCGGGCGAGGAGCACCTGCAGCTCGGTCGCGACGCTGGTGGACAGGTCGAAGGTCATGAACACGCAGTACCGCTGGGGGGCGGTCTGCACCCCGCCCTGCGGCTGCCGTGCGGCGGTCGCGTAGAACGGGTGGCTCTGGGACAGGTCGATGGACTCGTCACCGTTGGCGGCCGCCGTGAACGGGTTGACCCCCGTCGCGACCGTCGCGCCGCCGATGCCGACCGCGGCGCCCGCCCCGGCTCCGGCCGCGGCGAGTCCCGCGCCGAACAGCCCGCGCCGGGAGACCCCGGTACGGGCTGCGCGGTCGTCGTCGGGCTGCGTCACGCGGTGGCGACCTTCTCGGCGAGGCGGGACAGCGGGTCCTGCAGGGCCTGGATCTGCTGCGAGATGCGGTTCGCGTCGGACTTCTTGGTCGCCGCGTCCCACGTGTCGAAGCCGCCGAGGTCGTCGGCGTTGCGGTAGCCGTCCATCATCGTGTTCGTCGCGTCGAACTGCTTCGCGATCTGATTCGTCAGGGTCGGGTCGAGCTTCGTCAGGCCCGGCTTGAGGTACGCGAAGGCCTGACGGGCACCCTCGACGTTGGCGGCGAGGTCGACGAGGTCGATGTGGCTGTACGCCTCTTCCTCACCGGTGACCTTGTTCGACTGGACCTCCTCGAGCAGGCCGGCGGCGCCGTTCGCCAGGTCCTCGGGCTTGTAGTCGAGCGTCGGGACGAGCTTCGCGAGCAGCTGCACGTTCTCGGTCAGGTCGGCCGCGGTCTTCTTGGTCGACGCGGTGATCTCCCCCGCCTGGAACAGGTCCTTCTCGACGGCGTGGAACCCGCTCCAGCCGACGGCCGGGTCGAGGTTCGAGGCGCGCATGTCGATCAGGTAGTCGAGGTTGCCGGCGTTGTCGGTCGCCTTGTGGCCCTTCTTGACGAAGCCGTCGACGTCGCTCTCGACGTGCTCGTAGAACGGGCGGGCGTTCGCGTAGTCGGTCTTCGCGGCGTCGAGGTCGCCGGCGTCGACGTCCTTCTGCAGGAGTTCGACCGCGGTGACCATGTCGGTGACCTGGCCGTCGACGTAGTCGGCGTAGCCCTTCGTGCCCTCGTCGAGCAGGGTGGCGGCGCTGCTGTTCGCGGTCGAGGTGACCTTGCCCGTGACCGTGAAGTCGGTGAGCTCGGTGTCGGCCCCGGGGCAGTACACCTGGTACTTCCCACCGGTCAGGGTCGCGGTGAACTGCACGGCGTCGAGGCCGGGTGCGAGGTTCTCCTTCTCGCCCAGGATCCGCTGGTCCTGCAGCAGTTCGACCTCGGTGATGGCGGTCGAGGACTCGTTCTTCACCGAGAACGTGACCGGCCCGGCGGGGACCTTCGTCTCGGAGACCTTGCACTGGTCCGAGCCGTCGTTCGTCAGGGTGATGGTGACGCGCGAGACCTTCGCGGCGTCGGTGGAGCTGTCGGAGGCACCGTAGGAGCTCGCGCAACCGGTCAGTGCGAGGGCGGTGACGACGCCGAGGGCGCCGAGGGTGATCAGGGGTCGAACGGGCTTACCGAACGGCATAGTCGTTGCTCCTTGCAGGGTCCCCGGCGGGTGGGCCGCGTGTCGGGACGGTTTCGGGGGTGGGGTTCACGGGTGCCGTCCGACGACGGCGGTCACGGAGCGCGAGCAGCGCCTGGGCGGCGGCTGCGACGCCGAGGGCGATCGGCAACCATGCCTTCCAGAGCAGCAGCTCGGCAGCCCGCGTGTCCGCGGTCGCCACCGCAGTGGCGGACCGCTCGACGCGGGAGTCGGGGACGGACCACACGGAGCGGTCCAGGGTCGTGGTGCGGGCGGACGGGAGGCCCCCACCGCTCAGCGTCAGCACGGTGCGTTCGTCGCGGGTGGCGTCCAGGACCCCACCACGGACCGTCCAGAGGGTCACGGTGTCGCGCACCGCCCAGCGGGCGGTGAACGGACCGGGGTTCGTCGACGGCGAGACGCCGACGGGGATCCGGCCGAACAGGTCGACGAGGTCGTCGAGCGTCAGCGTCGCCGGGCGGTCCGCGGCGGTGGCCGACGTGCGGATCCGCCACCGGTCGGCGGCCACGCCCGCGCGGGTCACGCGGCGGTGGGCCGATGTCGGCAACGTCAGCCGTGCCTCCTGGCCGGTGGTGGTGCCGGCGACGCGCAGGACGCCGGACGCGCCGTGGACGTCCGCCGAGACGGAAGTGGCGTCCCCGCTGACCGCAGCGGTGCGCGGCAGGTCGACCCCGCCCGTCGGCACGGCGATCGCCAGTGCTGCGGCGGCGACCGCGAGCGCACCGGCGACCGTCGCGCGGATCGCGGGGACGCGTGCAGCCAACGGACGCCAGGCGCGGGGCCAGAGCGTCAGGGCGAGGACGGGCACGACGTAGAGGACCCAGCCGAGCACCTCGATCACCCGGGGATCCGGCGGGATGCCGAGCACGCCCGTGACGAGCGCACCCTGCACCGAGCCGTTCGGGGCGAGCCAGGACAGGTCGACGGTCCGCTGCTGCCCGATGACGATCCACCCGGCCTCGTGCGCGCGCCGGAGCACCGTCAGCACGAGCCCGCCGGCGACGAACACCAGGAAGACGCCGGTGCCGGTGAAGAACTTCGACAGGTTCAGCCGGACGCCGCCGGTGTAGATGCCGTAGCCGATGACGACGGCGCCCGCGATGCCGATGACCGCGCCGAGGGCGGCGAGACCGGTGTCCGACGACGCCTGGAAGGTGGCGAGGAGGAAGACCGCGGTCTCGAAGCCCTCCTTGAGCACGGCGAGGAAGGCCATGCCGGCCAGTGCCCACGCGGTACCGCGGCCGAGCGCCTCGGTCGCGCTCGCCTCGAGTTCCTTGGTCAGGGTGCGCGCGTGGGTGCGCATCCAGACGATCATGCCGGTGACGAAGACCACGGCGACGATGCCGATGATCGCCTCCATGCCCTCCTGCTGCGCCTGCGGCAGGGCCTGCTCGACGACCTGCAGGCCGAACCCGACGCCGATGCTGAGCACGACGGCGACCCCGACGCCGAACCACATGGGGGCGAGGGGGACACGGTTGCGACGCAGGAACGCGGCGATGATGCCGACGATGAGCGTCGCTTCGAGGCCTTCACGGAGGCCGATGACGAGAGTGGCGAGCATGACGTAGGTGAGGCTAACCTAACCGCCGTTCGGCCCGCCAGTCGTTCGGCGTGGGGTTTGATGGTTCTCATGAACCTGCTGTCCGTCGATGGCCTGGCGTCGGTCACGAACGTGCTCGACCTCGCCGGGGTGTTCGCGTCCGCCCTCCTCGGTGGATCGATCGCCCGCGCGATGGACTTCGACCTGTTCGGGTTCCTGGTCGTCGGCTTCGTCTCGGGGCTCGGCGGCGGCATGCTGCGCGACACCCTGCTGCAGAACGGCCCCCCGGTCGCACTCGTCGACCCGCTCTACGTGCCGGTCGCCCTGGCCGGGGCACTCATCGCCTTCTTCGTGTCGTTCTCCGAGATCACCTGGGACCGGTTGTTCACCGTGCTCGACGCCGCGGTGATCGGGTTCTGGGCGGTGGTCGGGGTGCAGCGCACCTACGACGCCGGCTTGGAGTGGCCCGCCGCGATCATCATGGGGACGATCACCGCGGTGGGCGGCGGCGCGATGCGGGACCTGCTGCTGCGCCGGGTGCCCGCGGTGTTCGGTGGGAACGCGCTGTACGCCACCGTGGCCGTCGCGGCGTCGGTGGTCATGGTCGTCGCGTCCGCCCTCGGGTCGCCGTCGATCGGGATCGTGGCCGCGATCGCGCTGTCGCTCGGTCTGCGCTGGGGTGCGGTCCGCCGCGGCTGGGGACTGCCCAACGGTCGTGACTGGCAGCCGAAGTCGACGCTCGGCTCGCTGCTGCGGCGCGGGCGGAGCCTGCGACCCGACGCGCTCCGGCTGCTCCGACGCCCCGGACGGCGGACGGGAGCGGGCAGTGTCCGCGAAGAACACGACACGGCAACGGATTCCTCGTTCGACGACTGAGGGGTGTCATCTGTCGGTGCTCCGGCGTAGCATCCCTACCGTCGGGTATCGACCCGGCTCATGTCGTCCGCACCGAACCGACGCGACCCGAACGCGCCGGTTCCGCGCAGACGTGGTGATGGGGGCTTCGCTGATGCCGCGCGTGATCAGACGCGCGGCGCGGCAGGTCTCCCACCCCAAACTCGCCCGCCCCAAGCTCGCCCGCCCCCAGCTCGCCCGCCCGGGTTCCAGCCCCGGTGCCCCGCCCCGGCAGGAACGATGAACGACGACGTCTCCGACTCCCCCACGCCGCGGACACCACGGGCCGAGGTCCGAGAACGTCTGCTCATCGCCGGCGCTGCCGTCTTCGCCGAACAGGGCGTGCACGGAGCCCGTCTCGACGAGGTCGCCGCACGCGCCGGGTTCAGCAAGGGCGCGGTCTACTCGAACTTCTCGTCGAAGGAGGACCTGCTCGCGCAGGTCATGCAGCGCGGGACGAACCTGGTGCTCGGGTCGCTGCAGGAGCTCATCCGTGCCGACATCGCCGCGGCGGACATCGCGGACGTCGTGCGGGCAGCCTTCGGACGGCACGACCAGCGCGCGCAGTTCGCCCTGCTGTCGGAGTTCCGCGCCTACGCGATCCGACACACCGATCTGCTGCCCGAGTTCGTGCGGCAGCGACGGGTGCTGCAGGACGGCGTGCACGAGCTGGTGCGACTGTGGTTCGGGGCGCACCCGGAGGTCGACGCCGGCATGCCGCTCGACGCCTTCGCCACGGCGCTCGTCGCCGCCAACGTCGGGGTCGTGTTCGACGGGCCTGCGCTGCCGGGGGTCGACCCCGGCGAGGTCATCGCCGCCCTGGTCGAGGCGGTCGTCCGCCGCCGCTGACCGGGCGCGGCGCGGCGCGGCGGCGCACGGCGCGGCGCGGCGCGGCGGCGCACGGCGCGGCGCGGCGCG